>CAZFLA010000261.1:0-1589 GCA_964519405.1 uncultured bacterium | reverse complement strand
TGCATTTTGTGATTCAGACATATCTGCGGTACCAGCACTATTTACTCTTCGGCTTTGCGGCCGCTTTCGCCGCAGCCTGGGCTGTGGTGATGTCCAGTCGGTTGAGCTTGGCGTCGTAGCTGCACTTAACGCCGGGCAGGCTCTTCAACGCCTGCCAAGGCAGGTAGAGCGTACCCGCTTTCGCCGTGACCTTAGCCGGCAGCGCCACCCGCTTGCCGTCCAGTGTGAAGGCCTTCTCACCCGCCTTCGCGCTGAGCTTGTGGCCCTTGGCAAGTGCATGAAGCCAGCCGATGGGCACATCGGTGTGTTTACCTGTGCGTATAATCTGACCATCGCGCAGGATTCGGAAACCAATCTGTTTGCCATATTTAGGTTTGCTGTTGATGATTCCGCCTAGCCACGCATCGCGATCATCAAATACACTGCCATCCACAGCATTGACATAGACATAACAGCCCACTTCCTCATCTCCGCTTTCCGCTTCCATCAGTATCTGCCACACAGGCTGCCAAATACCTAAAGAGTCAGGTGCCATGATTAGGTTGTTTGTTGCTAACATGTCTGAGAACGTTACTGTGACCTCACCTGGCAGAATGTTTTGCATATATTGTTCTGCAAGAGCCTTTGCTTGAACCAGATTCAACGAGATAGCACCAGTATACAATGGAGCTGTCGCGTTATATACATAAACATATCGCGGAGTACCATCACTATTGAGTATGACTTCTACTCGGTTATGCCAGTCGATCACCCCATGTGATGATACAGGTGCAAAAACACCAGGTTCACTAGTAGGTTGAAGAGTAGCTAGTTTGGAGGTAGGGAGATGGCTCTGTAGATACGACCAAGATAGGCTTGCATAGTTAGAATTTGTACCACCCATTAGCATCTGATCAGGGTTATACTTAGTATATTTTATTACCTGATGCTGGTCGATAGTAACACCAAAACCAGTCCCGTCTGTACCTTTATAATAACGGTATGGACTTTCGAATATTCCGAACTCGTTAGTCAGCTCCTCCGGTGCATCAACTGTTAAAAAAAATCGCATCTGATAGTTGGAGTCTCCTGTCCATGTGCGAACTGCTTGCAGATCTTGAGAATCTATTTGAGCATATACAGGGCTCGATATACATGCAGCTATTACTGCCAATAACGTAAAGTAACTAGAAGGAAATATTCTCATTGTAGTCATCCTATTATTCGTGGAAATAATCAAGGTTGATGGTTTCGAAAGTTTGGGGGTCTTTCCGACCGTAAACTAATCCTGCATCTATCCCGGCTTGCCTTACCGTGTTCTTCATCCAGTCGTCTCCGATGTCATCAATTGCATGTAGGCCATATATAGTCATATGATCATCAATCGCTTTGTGCAAATATCGAGCTACTGTTATGCACTTAAATCTTGGTACAAGCCATGTTGTAGCGATGACACGCCAACCGCGATCAACAAATACTTGTTTGATGTTTGTCTCCGTATTTTTAGCAGTATCTCCGATTTTACAACCTAGTAATATAACTAGGCCATAGCTACCGTTCGTATATGGAACACATTGTTCAAGCTCATGATTGGTAAGGTAATCTACAGG
>CAZFLA010000260.1:0-1685 GCA_964519405.1 uncultured bacterium | reverse complement strand
TGAAAACTACATGATCGTGCTTGACGAAGCACGAAGATACACTTCATAGGAGCCCTTGCGCATAATATGGAGTATGTTTTAGGCTTAGATTTAGGCACCACCAGCATAAAGCTGGTCGCATTTTCGTTGACTGCTGAGGTTACAGCGAGTTTCAGCGCGGCTAATCCGATATACGAACAGGCAGATGGGTCTCGGGTGACCGATGCTGATGATGTCGTTGGTGTTGTTGAAGCTCTTATATGCAAGATGCATGAACTGATACCCGCAAAGCTCGTCGCAGGGATCGGCATTAGCACGGCAATGTTTTCCATACTGCCTGTATCGTCACAGGCTGCGCCGTTGGCCCCTGTCCGAAGTTGGGCTGATGGAGTTAAGCAGACACTTAATTATCACGAACACGCGGAGTTCTATTCGGAAACCGGCTGCCGGATGAGTTCGATCTACCCGATCTTCAAGATATGCCGTTGCAGACAGGATCAGCCTGAATTACGCCATCGTGATATATGTTGGGTGAGCCTAGCTGAGTATGTTTACTTCAAGCTGACTGGTGAGTGGTTGGTTAGCCGGTCAATAGCATCATGTTCGGGGTTGATGAATGTCCATACATTGAGTTATCATCAACCAGCGCTTGACTGGGCCGGAATAGCGGCCAATCAGTTAAGCCCTTTGGTTGATGAGCATACAGCCAGGCCCGTTAATCATGGAGTTTACGCAGGCGTGCCGTTGGTAATTGGGGCCACAGATGGGCCGCTTTGTCATTACGGAACCAACTCACTCAGTGAGAATCAGATGACATCTACCATTGGCACCAGCGCCGCGGTGAGGGTCGTAAAGAAACATCCCGTGCTGGACCCCGATATGCGAACATGGTGTTATTATCTAGGCAACCAGTTATGGGCTGTTGGCGGAGCCGTGAATGGCGGCGGCATTGCGTTACAATGGCTTCAAAATAATCTGATGCACAGCACACTGGATGTTGATGACATGGTCAATGATGCGTTGTCGTCTACTGAACCTGGTGCAGATGGTCTGGTCATCATCCCAGAGTTAATGGGGGAGCGGTGTCCTGGTTGGAATGACAATATGCGCGGAGCCATATACGGTCTGTCTTTGCAGCATACGAGTCAGCATGTGGTGAGGGCGGTTATCGAGGGCATCTGTTATCGTCTATTATTGATAACGCAGATCGTGCAGCGGATCGCAGCGCTTGATACGATGGTGGTAAGGGCCAGCGGTGGATACGCTAAAAATGCGAACTGGGTGCAACTGCAAGCCGACGTATTTGGATCTGATGTTCAGCTGCCGATAGTGACAGAGGCATCTGCTTTAGGAGCAGCATGTTTCGCGGCTCAAGGGTCAGGATTGATGTCTGCAGAGCAATTAGCTAACAAAGTTGCGATTGGTGAAGTCTATTATGCTGATGGTCGCAAATATAGAATTTATCACCAGGCTTACAGCCGATCAAATGCTCTTTGGGAAGCCGTGACACATACGTTTGCACATGAGTGATATGACTAACTGACAGACTTGCATAATGCATAGGAGGATGTTCGGATGTTATCTGTATTCATGATAGTAGCAATTGTTGCGATATTCGCGGTAGTTCCCCAGCATGCTTTCGCTGATGACTTTAAGTGGCATGAAGGTACGGAGTTTGAGCTTCAAGGTAAGGGTCGTTTTCTATT
>CAZFLA010000259.1:0-1698 GCA_964519405.1 uncultured bacterium | reverse complement strand
ATTTTAGTAGCGGAACCACGGGGCATCCCAAGATGGTGCTGCATGACAGTGGCTATTCGATTGCCCATCTGGGTACTGCCAAGCACTGGCAGAATGTGAAAAGCGATGGTGGTATCCATTTCACCATAGCTGATACCGGTTGGGGCAAGGCCGTCTGGGGCAAGCTCTATGGTCAATGGCTGATGGAAGCTTGTGTGTTCACCTACGACTTCGACCGCTTCAGTGGAGACGAGATCTGTGAGTTGATCCAGCGTTATCGCATCTCGACTCTATGCTGCCCGCCTACGATGTTCAGGCTGATCATGCAGGGCAACGTCAACGACTACGATCTTAGTTCCCTAGAATACAGTGTTACTGCCGGTGAGGCTCTCAATCCCGATCTGTTTGACAGCTGGCGTGAGCGTACCGGCCTGTACCTCACGGAGGGATTTGGCCAAACCGAGACTCCTGTCACCGTCTGCAACAGTGTGAACATGCTACCCAAGCCGGGCTCGATGGGTAGACCACTGCCGCTGTATCTGACCAAGATACTCGACGATGACGGTAACGAATGCGATACCGGGCAGACGGGGGAGATATGTATCCAAGTCGAGGATGGTCAACCGCATCCCGCTGGCATCATGATGGGCTATTATCGCGATGAGGCAAAGACAGCCGAGGCTATCCATGATGGCTGGTATCATACCGGCGACACCGCTTGGCGCGATGAGGATGGCTACTACTGGTATGTGGGTCGTAATGACGATGTCATCAAATCATCTGGGTATCGCATAGGTCCCTTCGAGATCGAGAGCGTGATGCTGGAGCATCCAGCGGTGCGAGAATGCGCTGTAACCGGAGTGCCGGATCCTGTGCGCGGGACCGCCGTTAAGGCGACCGTGGTATTAGCTCCAGGCTATGAGGACAGCGATGAACTGACCAAAGAGCTGCAGACTTGGGTTAAGGAGAAGACGGCGCCCTACAAATATCCGCGCATCATCTCCTATGTGCCTGCACTGCCCAAGACCGTTAATGGCAAGGTGCGTCGTGCGGCTATCCGTGCTGAGGATGAAGCTGGCGCTGCTGCGGCAGCCGAGCGTGCGCCTGAGGAGTTTGGCGGCTAAGGATTGTAAAGCCAGACAATATAACGGATTATAACGCTTATTGGTGTCTGGCTTTTGTTGGCGCTTATCTGTTTGAAAATAATAAAAAAAACGATACGGTTCTGAAAAACGTAGCCAAGATAGATAAATACTTGCTTGAACAGTAGAAACCTTGCTTACTGAGCCATCAACCCGATATGTGCCACGATGAATAGTGATTTTCACTGATTTTAAGCTTTCGAATTTAACCCCAGGGAGCTTTCTTCAATCTTCAAGTTACGATCACTATTTTTTGAGAAATAGATGTAATGACACTCCGCGATATCGTTCCCAATCGAAATCTGCTTACCAGCAAAATCCGTAACAAATCTATCCTCGGCAAATGGCATTGCAATAGCCGCATTGATTACAAGTTGTTTGGAAAGGCTCCGCGAATAACCAAGTATCTTCCACCACTTTTCACCCGATTTTGATCTCAATAATTCACGAAGAAACACTGCATACTTAATTGATTGCCTAAGAGCATGGGTGGGTGGCTCTTCCTTCAAGTTTTCATCTTTTACTTCTATCACACATAGCCTAGAGTGACTTGAGCCTGTTCTCGCTAATATATCGA
>CAZFLA010000258.1:0-1849 GCA_964519405.1 uncultured bacterium | reverse complement strand
ATCTGACTGGCATAAAACAGCCGGTGCCGTTCATCTAGCCCAGACTGGCGGAATGTCGACAGCTCGCTTCATGCCCATGATCGTGCTTGAAGACACCGAGACAGGTAAAGCCTATTTTGCCCATATCGAAGGCGGCCACAACTGGCATATTGAAGTCGGCGCTCACAGCGATTACGACGGCCGTCGCCCTGGTATGTATCTGCAGCTTGATGGCGCAGACGAGCGATTTTGCAACTGGACGCTGGAGCTAAATCCTGGCGAATCCTTCACGACCGCACCGGCTGTTGTCGGCGTTGTCGAAGGCGGCTTTGAAGAGGCTATCCGAGCCCTCGCAAAATACAAACGGCAGCATAAGCCGGCGGACGCATGGGACGGCGAATGGCCAGTCTGCTTCAACGACTACATGAACGCCATCTGGGGTAACCCTTCGCTCGATAACGAGCGTCCCCTGTTCAAAGCCGCAAAGAAGGCTGGCGCCGATGTCTACTGCATCGATGCCGGCTGGTTCTGCCGTGCAGAGAAAAGCTGGAGCAGCGGATTAGGTGACTGGCAGCCTAGCCCCGACCGGTTTGGTGATGTCGGAGTTCATGGCCTTTTAAGCGAGATCATCGCTGAGGGGCTGATCCCAGGTATCTGGTTGGAGATGGAAGTAGTTGGGTTCGACAGCGAAATCGCCAAGAAACCCGACAATTGGTTCCTGATGCGCAACGATAAGCGGGTATACGGCGGCCAGCGGTATTTCTTCAACTGGACAAACCCAGAGGTTCGCGCCTATATGCACGGCGTCATCGATATGCTGGCAGACATGGGCGTGGGCTTCATTAAAAATGACTTCAACGAATGCCCAGGGGTTGGCGCAGACAACCTCGGCAGCAGTGCTGCTCATGGTTTGATTGTCAACAACCGGGCATTCTATAGCTTCATCGATGAGGTGCGCGCTCGTCACCCTCGTATGATCATTGAGAACTGCGGTTCGGGTGCCATGCGTGAGGAGCCAGAAGCCTTGAAGCACTTCCATGTTCAAAGCTTCAGTGATCAAGAATACTACACGAAATGCCCCAGCATCATTGCAGGTTCCCTTGCAGGTATACTGCCAGAGCAGCTCGGCAACTGGGTCTTCCCGTTGCCGCTGCTATTCCCCAATATTCCCAAACCGGAGATACTGGACACCCCTGAATATCAGCAGTCCATGGCTGATGGTGAAGAGACCATATTCTGTGTGGTGAACGGCTTAGTGGGCAACTTCTATCTCAGCGGGCGCATCGACAAGGCCGATGAGCTGAACATGAAGCTCATCCAAGAGGGTGTGGCTCTATATCGCGATCTGCGGAAGTTCATACGCACCAGTTACCCCTTCTGGCCAATCGGCATGACGGGGATACAGCACCAAGACCATGCTAGTGTTGGGTTGATCAACGAAGACAAAACCGAAGCGATCTTGGCTGTTTGGCGGCTGGAAAAGGGCGACGAGATCATAGAGCTGCCGTTGAAGCACTTCACAGGTAAAAAGCCCGTCATCGAGCAGCTATATCCCAAAGCTGACTTCGACTGCGAATGGAGCTGGAACAGCCATCGCGGTGTGCTCACCGTAAAACTAGCTAAGGCTTGCAGCGCAAGGCTGCTGCACATCAGCATCTAGCCTATCGTTCCACAGTCATCTCTGGTGGCCTACGCCATCAGAGATGACGGATATATTCACATAATAGCCAATCGCCAAAAACTACGATGGCATGAATTTAGTCACCCGCATGGCGTTGTTGTTCAGCCGGTGATATATCTCGTATGTATATTTCATTAGCGATTATGCCGCGGGTTTAGTCACCCACACGACTACGTTCCGGGAGCTGAC
>CAZFLA010000257.1:0-1959 GCA_964519405.1 uncultured bacterium | reverse complement strand
CGGATGCTTTTGTCGGCAGGCTGAGGTATGCCCCAATCTGCTCCTGATACAGTTGTACCACATCGGAAACGATGCCAAACTCGGTGATTGGATAAGGACGAGGAGATGCCTCTTCACCCTCAAGCACAACATATCGCTGTTCTTGCACTTCGTCATCCAGATATCTAGGTAGGTCGGCTGCCCAGTCCGTGATTAGCTGCGGCTCCCACGGTGATTCCATGCGTTGTAGTAGGTCTTGATAGGCATGGTATGCAGCCCGGAGCCGAGGCCTGTTCTTCAAACCGGAGTCAATCGTCTTTTTCTCGTAAGTTGTTTGAAACCTTTCCGGCTTGGTCAGCGCATCCACCCGATGATGAATTGAGCAGCGCTTCCCATCTTTTTCGATGATTTCTGAAAAAGCGTCTCGGATATAACGAAGTATGCACTCATCCGTCACAACGGTTTGTGCTTCTGGGAAAGCGGCATGCACAGCATTGTGGAGCTGCTCAACAGGGTCGATATATATCAGCCTCACCGCCTTGCGATCAAGTTGTGCGAAAAAACGAAGATAAGAGTCCTCACTTGATTCCGGCAATATGTCGAGAAAGTGAATCTCCGTACCGGTTAGGCCCAGCATAACAGCGAAATAGTTACCATAATATAGCACCTCAAAAGCAGCAAGAACGTGTGGTGTTTTTATCGGCGCCAGTAATGCCTGGCGGTATCTGAGCCTGCGTCGCATGATAATACCCACGGAGGCTTTAGATGCAGGAACCCCATATGACTTGCACACTTTCTCGTAGGAGGCATGGAGCGTATCGTCGGCTAGTATATCAGAGAGCCTGTTTGTATAGCGAGATCCCCGCTCCGCAAATGTGATGCTCTCTGGGAACACGCGGCTTTTACACACGTTGCAACGGTAATATCGCTGAGCAAAAATCAAATTGATGATTCGCGGCTTTTTATCACCAGACAATAGAACGTCTGTGAATTTTCGTTGGATGACCTTTGATACCCTTGTGCTCGTCCCCAAGCATGTGGGACACACTTGCTTATCCTGTGTGAAATACCTAGCATGGACGGCATGGTAGACATTTTCGTCCTCATCGCCGCCAAGCACCTGAAGCTCATCAACAGCTAGTTTCGCTGTCTTTTCGGGAGACACGAAGACTCGTTCATATCGTTTTTTGCCCAAAGCCGAGTGCCCCCTCTTCAACAAACCCCAGGGTAATTATACCACCACAAAATAAACAAAGCAATCATAATGTTTATTAATATCATATATGCCACCATAAAATATACGCCAGGATTTTCAAAATAATTCTATGTGTGGTACCATACTGTCATCGAGAGGGGGTGACGCGATGGACGAAATTCGAGACTGCAGACAACGTTTGGTCTGTAGGGCAGATGCGAAAACCGGTCAGGTAGAGCAAGGCTACAAACAATGTTTTACCCGGACAAAACTCCCTATTGGAGGGCAGTTTAGCATTGAGCGCGATGGCGCGCTTACCGTGATTACACGAGTCAGCACGACGGCATACGTAGTGCCATGTACAGCGCGGGGTTCGTCATGGTCGAAGAGACGGATATGGGGTACAACCAACCCGGATACGACAGCGCAACCCGGCAGTACAACGTGCATTGGACCTGGTGCCTGCGTGCAGGGGTGGCCCCATGAGCATGAAGCTTGATGGTGTCGACCAGTTGATGGACGAAGGCGTAGCCCAACTCTTCACCAGCCAGATGAACGGACGCAAGATCATCGGCACAGTAGGAGCCCTGCAATTCGAGGTGATCCAGTATCGGTTGCTGCATGAGTATGGGGCACAGTGTAAGTGGGAGCCGATCAGCCTCTACAAGGCTTGTTGGATCGAGAGCGACAACCAGCAGGCGCTCGACAACTTCAAGCGACGCAAGCAGCAATACATGGCACTGGATAAAGAGGGTCGTGATGTCTATTTAGCGGATTCCAGCTAT
>CAZFLA010000256.1:0-1993 GCA_964519405.1 uncultured bacterium | reverse complement strand
TCCCTATTTTACTATTAGCTCCGATGCCTCATTCCACTTCAATGGCTTGTATGATCGCATCGTTGCTCCCCACAGCCTTCAGGCTGACGGTGATCAAGCCGTCTTTGTCGGGAGTGATGTCTTCAATCCGAAAATCAGCAGCCATATGAATCTGACCAGCCGCTTGAGCAGGATCCCAATTCGACCTTACCAGCTTACCATTAATCATGATATCCATCTGCCGCTGTCCTGGTTCGCTTAACCACATCTCTGCGAACTTCAAATGCACCGTATAGATGCCAGGCGCCGCATGTAGTTGGTATCGCAGCGACTTTCCGCTTCGCGCCGTTTGGAAAAGCGCCTGATCGTAGAGTGTGGGGGCAGCATGTGCCAGAGCGGCCTCAGATTTCAGCAAAACACCTTCGGTTGAGTGGTCGGCGTCCCATACGAACCCGTTCCAGTCGACAAACTGCGCATCCGACCCGGCATCAATCCGAATCGTCTGGCGGAGCTCGGGGAGAATCTCAATAGCATGAACCAGCGCCTCGCTGCTCTTTTGCGAGGGCTCAACCCCACCGCTCAGCTCCATGGTGATTTTCCCGTCAGCATTGGGTACGATGTTTCGGAAGACGCGCTCACACGCTGCTTTCGATCCCCGCATCGCCTGGTTAACATCAAAGTTGCGCAGTAATTGCCGTCCGTTGATCGACAAGTTCATCGGTCGCTCGAAACTCCAGTTGTATTGTGTTTCGGCCAGCTTCAACCTTACGGAATACATACCAGCAGCAACCGGGATGTTATAGCTGAACTGCTTGCCCTGCCGTCCGCTCTGATATAGTTTCTGGTCTTGCAGTGTAGGCAGAGTGTTGCCGATTGCAGCTTTTGAAAGCACAGCCTCGCCACCGTTATAGTGGACATCTGCAGACCATACGTTACCCGCTGTATCCGTATATGGCGATTTCGCACCACACAGAATCCGAACGGTTGAATATGCAAGTTTAGGCTGCGACTGCTGATAAATGATTCTTGGCATCCATGCGATGATGTCATTCTCCCACGACTTGCCGCGGTCTAGAACAAACCTGATTTGGTCACCTTTCTGAACTGAAACTGTGATATCATGGGTTACTCCAACCAGGTTGTTCAGAGACACATCAGCCCAGCCTTGTGATGGCCACAGTTGGTTAGTGTTGTGCTGTATCTTCACACGTAAGGTGTCGCCCATTGACTGGTGGTAGCACTCCTTCATAGCTCTGCCAACTATACGCACTGTACCCGGCTTCTGAGCCGTCCAGATACGCACACACTGCGCCTCAGCAGATGCTTGCTGCCAACCGCGCCCGATTCGCGCGGAACCAGCCCCTTCCCAGTAACCTTCCACGCCTCCGATCTGGTTCGGAGTCCCACCAAAGTCACCGGCAGGGTTCTTGATGGGAGGGATGAAGTTCATAGGCGTATCAGTCGTGCCATCAACACTGTATGCAGCATCCCAGCCGTTCTGTCCAGCATGGGCGTAGTGCCCTCCCAATACGGCATATACATCTTCACCAGACAACACCATGTCGATGCCCTTCCAGGCACTTGCATTGCCGTCACCATCAACCGTCCTCACTTTATACGCACAATCAGTGCTGTTACCTGCCGATCGGTCGAAATAGTATGGAGCCACACAGGATTTGCCGATGACCGCTCCATCGCGACTCACTTCGTAGTAGCTGATCCACTTGTCGGCAGGGACTGTCGACCAATATAGACCGATGCCCCTGTGCCCCAGGTTGGTTTCAGGCCGCATCACCAGTTGTCCTGGTGCAGCCGGAGCGGTTATGTCAGAGCCTGTGCCCGGCATATATGGCAAACCAAGGTATATCAAGCGGCTTGGGTAACTAGAGCTCAGCGTAATACCCTTGGTCATCAAGTCACTGCCCGAGCGCAGAACCGTCCCCTTCTCCATATCTGAGCCTACAATGTATTGATGGTCAGATAATAATCCCTGAGGATAGATGATGCTGCCGTC
>CAZFLA010000255.1:0-2037 GCA_964519405.1 uncultured bacterium | reverse complement strand
TTGGACCGCAGGCTAATATTTGTGGGTAATAGACTGGGTGACTAAACCCGCGGCAGTGTGGGTTGGTATCCTGCGATTGTTACCACAGGCCTATGGCGTTGGATTCGGCGGCCCGGCCGTGACAGCATCTGTGATGGCGTCACGTTACGCGAACGGTCACCCATCGCAGATCAATACCAGCCCGCGTTCCGGCGGGCGTTGCGATTGCTGCTGGCAGCAGCGATCCACACCATCAGCTGAACTACAACGTCGTGTAGGTGACTTATACCATCGGCATCATAGCAATTTGCCATTGGTTCACCTAAAAACACACTAGCCACCTCATTCAATGATGAGGTGGCTAGATAATTACGGGATAAGCTAGAAGCTAATACTGCCGCCATTTTGGGTGACGTGGGTTTTTGCTGCTCATATCCACACTGTAAAGCGGCGACTCTAGGTGGCTGATGTCGTCACCCAACACTTCCAACACGCTGCGGCTGACCCAGCGCTCAAGCTTGAGCACAGTCAACTTGCGGCGCAGACGGCCCTGCATATCGCGGTTCAGCACGCTAGGAATGGTGTTGGTGGTGACTATTTCATCTATCTCAGGGCCGGAGAGGTTCTCTCGCCCCTCTGGTGAGGAATAGAAGTGAGTCACGAAGAACACGACACGCCGTGCTCCCAGATCTTTCAGCAACCGACAGCATTCGCGGATAGTTACGCCGGTGCGCACCATGTCATCAAACACAATCACATCTTTGCCAGCAACACCTTCTGCAGGTGTAGGACTTTGTGCATCAATGGTTATTTCAACGCTGCGTTCACCGCGGCGTTCTTTACTGGCAAAAACCAGATTGGTGTTGAGCGTATTCATTTCGTTAAATACCTGCACCGCGAAATCACGAGCGCCCTTGTCTGGAGCGCACACCAGCAACCCATCACCGTTGTGTAGATTAGGCGTGACATCGCTGTTGCGAATGTAGTCAGCATACACTTTGGCAGGATTGAGGTTACGCAAGCCACCTGGCATCACTTTTTCAAATAACCGCTGTACACTGCCGCTGTGGTTCTGCACGGTCACAACAGTATCAACACCGGCCAATGCTAAGCACTGCGCATACAAATAACTTGAGAATGGCTGACCATCGAATTTCTTATAGTCAGCTTCGGTTCGGACAAAATCAACACTCCCATGTTCAGGGCGAGGGCCTCTGTCCTGAGCGCTGTAAAAGAGGTCGGGTTCAACTAAGCAGATATTTTCTGCTCCGTTGTCTTTAGCCGCACGTGCCACCAGCATATTACGCCAAGCCAGTTCATTACGAGTGTACTGGTTGGAGTGTGTGGTAACCAATACAACATGCTTACCCTTTAGTTTGTTGCCGACATCACGCATATCACCCTCATCGCTGATGAAGCGAGGACAAAATTCGCTGTTTGCGTATGTTTTTAGGGCAATGATGTCGTAGATATCAGTAGATTGTCGGCATGCAGTTGCCACGTCCATGGCAAATGGATTATCAGAATCGCTTGAGATAATCAGCAACGAAGACTCCTGGGGTATCATGTGAAAGTCCTTTCAGCCGATGCGGTGTGGGTCAACATCGAGTGTTCACAATAGACATTTTAACACACGCAAAGATTTGTTAAGATATAATAGTTAAGGCGATGTGGAGAGGTGTCCGAGCGGTTGAAGGAACCGGTCTTGAAAACCGGCAGGTGAATAGCCTCGCGGGTTCGAATCCCGCCCTCTCCGCCACTTTTGTCTTCGGCGGCTGAAACTAACTAGTTTTCAGCCGCCGATTTTTTTGGCGGTTACTTAGATATCAGCTCGATGATGGCATCAACAGCTTTATCGGCTTCTGCATACCGACCTGTTTTAGTCAACTCCTCAAGCTTCATAAGCCGGGGTTGAATCTCTTGCGGACCATGTTTTGCGACATACGCCGGCAGCTCTTTTTGCAGCTTATGCATTTTGTTGATAAAGCCAATAGTTGGCATTCCGCCCAGCGTCTGATCTTCTTGAAGTCTTCCGCGGCGCAGGAACTTCCGGTATGC
>CAZFLA010000254.1:0-2080 GCA_964519405.1 uncultured bacterium | reverse complement strand
CGCGGGAGCTTCTGCAAAGCACAGTGGTTGTGGAGAAGGGTGATTCGCTGCGCACACCGTATGCCAATGTGCTGAAGGGGTTGATGGACCTAGTGGTGTCGCCGGACATCACTGACACGAGCTGGTATCTGCTGGACACCAGTCGTCCAATGCGGGGCGTGATTCTTCAGGAACGCAGCGACGTGCCCGTTGAGCTTGTGGCGCTTGAGGATGCCTCTCGGAATGACAGCGTGTTCTTGCGAGATCAATACCTATTCGGTGTGAGAAGCCGGTTTGGGGCAGGATACGGACTGTGGCAAACCATATGGGGCAGCACCGGCGGTTAGCTATGGCATGACTAATGCGCCGAGGGTGAAACTCACCACCCTCGGCGCCATGAACTAGTATAGGAGGCCGCTCGTGGATCCGCAGGCATTTACACAGGTCATCACGCTCATCAGCGCTGTATTGTCTGCGCAATGGGCGTTCGGACGTTATACATTGAAGGCTCTTGAACGGGTGATTCAAGCTCAAGAACAGACGCTTCAACAGCGGATGGCAGCAGTCGAAGGAGCCGTCCAGTGCAATGCGGAGGCTATGTCGGAACTGCGCGAGACCATTCGAGAGCTTAGCATGGTGATCGCATTGCGAAACGGCAGCCCGATGGCTGATCTGCTTAATCCAAAAGGAAAGGATGCGGGTTGATGAACCTATCAATATCTCTGTTCGGCAAACGGATACTGGAGGCCGCGAAGCAAGCATTGGTGATACACATTAAGGAAGAGGTGCAGCGCCTGGTGGCGAAGTATGCCACTGACCCAGATAAACTGTGTCAGCAGCTAACAGACTTCATACTGCGCACGCTGAAGCTGGTGAAGTCATGAGCATACAGGTGGAACTAGCCGACGTGAAACTGCTGGCATATGAAGAGGGCACCAGCAACGACACCGCCATCACGGCGATGATAAGCATGTTTGTATCCGCCATAGAGGAGCGTTTGGATGGCAGCCTGATCAGCGAGACCGGCTGCGCCACTTGGGCGAACTTAGCCACTGCGAAGATCATCGCCGGTGAATGGGTGGCTCGCAGAGAACGGCTGACAGACGCCGGTTCGACGACAGTGGATTCCACAACAGGTGTGCTGTTGGCCGATCAGCGCGATGATCCCAGTGGGCTTATCACGGCTGGCTGGAATGCACTGCTGCCATATATCAAAGATGAGCTCTTCCTGCACGGTGCTGCCGAGATGCTGTGCTGCCCGTTTATGGAGGAGTAGATACCGCGCTGGAGGCTGCTGGGTTGTTCAAGCAGCCTCCTGCTCTGCTACAATACGGTTGATGAAAAGCGCAAATACATCCAGCCAAATACCATTACGCGTCTCCGCACTTTCTGCAGGATACGACAAGCATGAGGTGCTGCATGATATCAACTTCGAGCTGCGAAACGGCGAGTTCGTTGGTATCATCGGGCCCAACGGATGCGGCAAGTCCACTCTGGTTAAGACGCTCACAGGCATACTCAAACCCACACATGGCGAGGTAGTCATACAAGATCAGCCGTTAAGCAGATTGAGTGTGCGTGAGGTGGCTCAGCGGATCGCGGTTGTTCCGCAGTATGAACAGGTGGCCTTTGGCTTTAGCTGCTTAGACGTGGTGCTGATGGGGCGTGCTGCCTACGTGGGCATACTGGGTCATTACAGCAAAGAAGACAAACAAGCCGCCCAAGCGGCCATGGAGCGTATGGGCGTGTGGGAGTTCCGCGATCAGCCTGTACAGCATCTATCGGGCGGCGAACGGCAGCGTGTGAGCCTGGCCCGTGCCATGGCTCAGCAGAGCGAGCTTCTGTTGTTAGACGAGCCCACTTCGCATTTGGATATCAGCCATCAGATAGGGCTGTTAGGCGAGATACAGTCTATTCGCTCGGAAAGCGGCCATACGGTTGTGGCTGTATTGCACGACATCAACATGGCCGCTGAGTTTTGCGATCGGATATTGGTGATGCATAAAGGGCGCATCGCCGCCGATGGCACCCCTTCCGAGGTGGTGACGGCACGCATGGTGAAGCGGGTGTTTGGGCTTGATGCGCTTGTCAGAGTGAACCC
>CAZFLA010000253.1:0-2090 GCA_964519405.1 uncultured bacterium | reverse complement strand
TCCCTAGCCACCTAAGCTATGCTGAGGCCTCATTAGCTGAGCCACTGGCGTGTGCGATCAACGGTTTGGAGATGACCGGACTTAACCCTGGTGAGACGGTGGTGGTGATAGGTGCTGGCCCAATCGGCTTGATGTTGGTTGAAATGGCGAAGTTCCGCGGAGCCGGCAAGGTGATTGTGGTACAGCGCAGCAAGGCGCGTATGGAACTGGCGAAGGCATTCGGGGCTGATGTGGTCACAAGCCCGCTCGATGAAGATCCGGTAGAACGGGTGATGGCAGAGACCGACGGAGAAGGTGCTGACGTCATATTCACTGCGACCAGTTCACTGGAAACTCAGGAGCAGGCATATCGAATGCTGACCTTTAGGGGCCGCCTCAACCTGTTCGGTGGTCTGCCGGCTGGCAGCGATAAGCTGTGCATCGATAGCAATCTGCTTCACTACCGTGAAGCCTTGATGACTGGGTCGCATGGGTCTGTTCCGCGGCAGCACGGTCTTGCTCTTGACCTTATTGCTAAGGGATGTATCGACGCCAAGAAATATATCTCAGCGAAATACGACCTTGATCACATTCTAGACGCCTTAACGCTTGCTGGTGAGCATCAAGTGTGTAAAGTCATCATCGAGCCATAAGGAGTAAGTATGAAATCGTGTATATTATCAGCCTCTTTGCAGTGTGCGGATGTATTGCATCTTGAGAAGGATCTTGCTGAGCTCAAAGCCGCGGGCGTTGAGTATCTCCACATAGATGCTGCAGACGGCCATTTTGTGCCTAACCTTGGTGTGGGAATGGACTTTACAAAGAAGGTCGCTGCGGCTACAGATATGCCGCTTGATGTGCACCTCATGGTCAGCAATCCCGATTTTTGGGTGCCTAAAGTCATTGAAGAGCTATCACCAGCAATCGTGTGTTGGCATCATGAAGCCACAAATCATAGTGTCAGACTAGCGCAAGCGGTGCGGGCTTCTGGAGCAAAAGCGGGAGTTTGCATCAACCCCGGCACTCCTGTTCATATGCTGGAATGCGTGATTCCTGAAGTGGATATGGTTATGTTGATGACGGTGAACCCCGGTTTTGCTGGGCAGAAGATTGTGGAGAGCACACTTCGCAAAATCGAGATCGTCGCTGATATGGCTGAAGGGCTGGAGGCGGACATTGATATTGCGGTTGATGGTAATGTCAGCTTTACTTCAGGACCGCAGATGCGGGAATTAGGAGCCAATATGTTTATCTGCGGCACCAGCAGCTTATGGCTGCCTGGACATTCGATTGTAGAAAATGCATCGGCTTTTCGTGAGGCGCTTGCCGCTGCCGAATAGTGTTACAATAGAAGCGTGAAAAACAAGATTATCATCGGGGTGGGAGCTATTTTAGCACTCATCCCGTCTTTATGTTATAGTCAAAAACCTGTTATTGAGTGGTTTGGCCCATCGCGAGCGTGGTATCCGCAGGCTACCGGTACGATCGAATGGCGTGCCTGGTGTGCAATGCCGGAGGGTTCTTCTCAGCCCATCAGCACCAAGGTGGCCATCTATCCTGTTACTGGGCTGGAAGTCGGCGGCGGTAATGTTGTGGTTCCACTCGACTTAAACTCACAAAAACCAATACAAGCGCTCTCGTTCGGCTTAAGCCTGAAAGCCGGAATACCGGCAGCCTTCATTGCCCCTCAAGATGCCAACATGGTGACGGCTGCAGCTGGTACAGCGTGTGTCGGGGGCACTGAAACGGGTTGGGTGAAACTTGGCAGCGTTGGCATAGGGCTTGTGGAAACCGGTGTCGGCACGGTCATCAAGTGGATGGTCCCTGAGGGCACCGCTTGGAGGACAGTTGCCGTTAGTGCTCCTTTGGTCACAGTAGATGCACGTTACAACCGCGGCACCCGTCATAAAAGCAGCCTGAATAACGCCAAGATTTCGGTGGTTAAACCGGGGGTTGCCAGGATTACTGGTCAGTGCGGCGATGGCGCACAGGTAACCGTGGAACTAACCGCCGCGAGTTTGTCTACCATTCGGGCTGATGTTCAGTATTTCGCCTGCTTGATTCCGGTATTGGGTGAAGAAGCCGACCCGAACAATTCAGCCGGTCAATAT
>CAZFLA010000252.1:0-2118 GCA_964519405.1 uncultured bacterium | reverse complement strand
GCAAAACCACAGATGGTGGCATTATGACCGATACTGGGCACAAGCGCTGCTAAAACAGGGGAAACTAGACGAGGCGATTCAATACGCAGAAACATTGGTTAATGGCAAAGCCAACTCGGATGATTCGTCGATCTGGCAATTCTGTGAGCAGGCTTTGATTGATGCCGGACGCATTGATGAAGCCTACCAGCGTTACGCACTCCTCGGCTCTGTGGAGACCACATATATCAATCACTTTAGGTCAATAAAAAAGCGGTATCCCAATAAAGACCCGAGGCAAATCTTGACTGATCTTATCGGCCGCTCTGAAAATAAGAGCGTATGGTTCGCCTCAGCAAGACAGTCGGGCTATCTCGACATCGCGCTTGACTGCGCCAAGGATGGGTTTGTTGAGGTAAGAACGCTCATCAGAGCTGCAAGAGAAACTGCCGAGCGGAATCCCGAGTTTTCGCAAACTATAGCACTAAAAGCGATAGAAATGATGCTGCATGGTTATGGGTGGGAGATCACAGCCTCTGATGTAGAAGCCGCATTCGATCACCTTATGACCGCTGCACGAAACGCAGGAGACATGACGCACGCTGTCGGTTCGCTTCACCACTTACTTGGCCCCGAGACGAATCATCAATCTGAGTATGTGAAGACCATTCTAGAGGGGCTGATGAAGCGAACCGATCAGGAAGCACAGTAAGTCGCTGAATGCTGGTGCATGTGTTTGCTGGGGCAGAAATCCGTCTCAGGACTCCTTCCTGAGACGAAATCCCTTCGACTTAGCTTACATAAACATCTGATGCGTCTTGAGCAATGACTGCATCGATATGAGCAGATATTTTGTGATATTAGTGATATGAAAGTATCTTTTGCTTTGCCTTCACTCCGTCAATTGTCGTCCAATATACTGTTAAGTACGTTAGCGCACACAAATGTGTGTGGCGCCTCTGAGCATATGGGAGGAAACCAGTTTGGCAATACATCTATCAAAGCTCTCTCTCGCCGCATGTTTTGCCGTTATCGCGACGGCGTCACAGGCTGCACTGCCATCATATGTGTTTACATCTCAAACGGATGTAAATACGTGGAAGGGCGAACACAGCATCAGCTCAAAAACATACGTCGATGGATCGATGCAACTGAATATCTCAGGGGAAGATCCCTATATTACCGGCCCATCACGCACTTTTACCAGCAAACCGATGTATGCCACAATCCGGATATATTCAGAGGCCGGTGGCGGTGCCGAGTTTTTCTGGTATACATCCACGCAAGGCGTTAAAGCTGGCAATGAGGTTGCATTTAGTGTTCCCGCTGCCAAGTGGTCCGAAATCATCGTCAAGCTGCCGGCGTTAGGAGCTGGCGGCGGGCTTAGGTTCGATCCACCTGGCACAAGTGGTAAGTGCCTGGTCAACTGGATACACTTCGAAGAACAGGTTGACATCGCTCCTCCCTCCTGGAAGGGGCCAACCATGACCACAGCAGGCAGCAACTGGCTATCCGTAACCAGCGGTAACACGGTTCTGAAGCAAGACCCCAACCGCTTCGGACGGTTTTACATCTACGTGAACGGTATCCAAACAGCAGCGGGATGGGATCAACCTTATCTGGGTTTCCGCTCATCGACAGGCAGCCCACTGTGGGTTAACCTACAAGACGGCGCTCATTCCGTCATGTTTCAGGGTAACGGTATCAAGTCGCAACTCGTTGCGGTTGATAACGAAGGAGCAACTTGGACCTTCACAAATACCTTCCAACCTAGTAGTGTCACGGGCACAATAGCATGTACTAGCACTATTAAAGTCAACCAAACGCGATTAGCTTGGTTCGTGCCTTGGATGGTTCTCTTCCCTATCGAACGCGAAAGAGCGCTGTTCCCTGGCCTAGAGTATATGGATCCGCTGGATACATCCAGCAGTAAGGCCGATATCACATCGTGGGACTACCAGCGCCGGGCTCCCGATCCTGTAAAGATGACTTTCCCAATGTTGGCTATGCAGGCGAAGAACAGATGGGTTGGTCTCTCTTGGGCAACGACACCAAGATGCCAGCCGATATTCGACTGCCCAGACCGTGTTTTCAGCTCAAACATGAACTTCATGGGTGTTTTAGCCAGCAACTTTAACG
>CAZFLA010000251.1:0-2160 GCA_964519405.1 uncultured bacterium | reverse complement strand
ATTCCAGAGATGGCCAGATTAAGGAAGCCGAGGTAACCCGTTCCGCACCGAGATCACAGGTTGTCTATGGAAACATTAGGCACGGCTTCGTATATGAGCGCGTGGCACATATCACGTCAAGTGTGATCGCCAACAATGCGGAGATTGATGTGATTTGGGATAAGTGGCGGCCGGAAGTGCAGGGCGCGCTTGATGAGTTGAATACCGCGCTGAAGGGCCATGCGACGCCTTATGTGGTCACCACCGGAGGGCGTGAGGGCAAACCGGTGCGCTTCAATGCGCCAGAAGATGCCCGCTTTACCATGCCCAGCGGCGAAGTGGTGCCCGTATATGAGCTAGTGGAGTGGGAGGTGCCGCGTCAATCCCCTGCCGACTGGCCGGCTAGCGCGAAGCAGCCATTAGAGGCGTTCTGGGAAGCGCGCATCGGCCGACAAAAGGAGATAGATGCCAGCATCGCTGCGAAGGCGGACTACGAATATCTGTATGACAAACCCTACACCGACAACAAGAGGGTGCGCGTGGCCGGTCCATTTACCGTGGAAAGCGTGAGCCCTCACCGTATGATGGAAGTAAATGAACACGGTGAGTTTTTCGACCGTATCGGTGAAAAACAGGTTGAATACGGCGAAACAAAAGACTTTGCCACTATCATCCTGGAAAATCTGAAGACCGCCGGGGTGCAGCAGGCACATAAAGAAGATCGTATTATGTTCGAATCGCTGATACCTTGGCCCGGTAGTTACGTGTGTGCAGCAGGCCTTTACCGGGAAGGTACAGATGGGTCAGGGGTAGAACGGCGGGCTGCGATATTCGTTGGCCCTGAGTTCGGCACAGTTCAACGCGTTGACCTGGTCGCTGCCGCTCGAGAGGCCGCGGAGGCTGGTTTTGACGTGCTGGTGGCGTGTGCGTTCAACTACGACGCCCACTCCTCCGAGTTTGAGAAGCTGGGCAAAATTCCTGTGCTCAAAGCACGCATGAACGCCGATTTGCACATGGCAGACGACCTCAAAAACACTGGAAAGGGCAACCTGTTTGTAATCTTCGGCGAACCGGATATCGACATACTGTCCGAGGGTTCGCAGTTCCGCGTGCGGGTGAACGGTGTTGATGTGTTTGACCCCAGCAAGGGCGAGGTGCGCAGCGACGGTCCGGAGGGCATCGCCTGCTGGTTCATAGACACCGACTACAACATGGAGAGCTTCTTCGTACGCCATGCCTACTTCCCTGGCGCCACCAGCCCGTATGACAATCTGCGCAGCACATTAAAGGCGGAGATCAACGCAGAGGCCTGGGCGTCTTTGGAAAGCTGCGAGTCGCGGCCATTCGACAAGCCCTCCACCGGCCGCATCGCCGTGAAGGTGATCAACCACCTCGGCGACGAGGTGTTGAAGGTGTTCAAGGTGTAACTGCCGCAATACACCATAAGCCGTTTGACATCGACTGCGGCTGCGCTTAAAATATAACTGGCGCAACTGGCGGACATGCGGATTTAACCGCAGGGGAGCGCTGCCATATAATAGCCGACCGCCTGGGCACAAATCCTCACCTTGATATCCATCTGGGTGACATACTGGAGAACGGAACGTGCCTGACAATAACATTCCCTTACGATACGGCATCAACCCCAATCAAAAACCTGCACAGGTTATTCTCACCGAAAACAGCCCCAAACTTGAGGTGCTCAATGGCGCACCTAGCTGCATCAACATCCTTGATGCGCTGAATGGCTGGCAACTTGTTCGCGAACTGAAAGCGGCTGTCGGTCTGCCTGCAGCGGCATCATTCAAGCATGTCAGTCCTGCAGGTGCTGCGGTGGCACTGCCATTAAGCGATGTGCTGCGCAAAGCTTACTTCGTAGATGATCTTCCTCAGCTATCGCCGCTGGCAACCGCGTATGCTCGTGCCCGCGGAGCTGACCGCATCTCCTCGTTTGGTGATTTCATTTCCTTAAGCGATGTGTGCGATGTCTCCACTGCTAAGCTGATTAACCGCGAGGTTTCAGATGGCGTTATCGCACCCGGATATGAACCCGCTGCTTTGAAGATCCTGCAGAAAAAACGCGCTGGAAGTTACCTCGTGCTGCAGATAGATGCCAGTTACGAGCCGCCTGTGATGGAGCGCCGCGAACTATTTGGCGTGGTCGTTGAGCAGAAGCATAAC
>CAZFLA010000250.1:0-2214 GCA_964519405.1 uncultured bacterium | reverse complement strand
CTATCGTGTTGCTGCTAGTGGTTACCAAGCTTAGGGAAGCACTCATGGATGCGATCCCTATGAATCTCAAGCGTGCCATCGGGGCCGGTATAGGCCTTTTCATCGCTTTCCTAGGTATGAAGGGTGCAGGATTGGTGGTTTCTAGTCCTGCTACATTCATCACCATGGGTAAAGTGTCTGATCCGAACGTTCAGATCGCTTTGATCGGGCTTGCTGTCACCGTATTCCTACTCTCACTCCGCACAAAGGGTGCTATCCTCATCGGGATAATCACCGCAACAATCGCTGGACTGTTCATACACTCTGGCGGTCATCCCATAACCCAGACGCCCAACCAGCTTTTCACCTCCTTCACACCAGACACGTTCAGCACATTCCTACAAGCCGATGTGCGTTCTGCTTTTAGCCTGGCCTTCGCTGGACTCATCTTCTCCATGCTGGTTAGTGACTTTTTTGACACCATGGGAACAGTAGTTTCTATAGGCGAACAAGCCGGATACATTGACGATAAAGGGAAACTACCCAGACTACGGTCGGTGTTATTGGCGGATTCGCTGGGTGCAATTATCGGCGGTCTATTTTGTTGCAGCAGCAACACGACGCTTGCTGAAAGTGCTGCTGGTGTTGCTGACGGCGGGCGAACGGGGTTGACAGCGGTCGTGACCGCATTGTTGTTTATTGCTGCGGCGTTCTTAGCACCGATAGCAGGCATCGTACCGACTGCGGCGGTTTCACCTGCCCTTATTGTTGTCGGCTTCCTTATGTTGAGTCTTGTTAAGGACATCGACTTCGAGGATGTGGAACACGGATTTCCGGCGTTCATTACTATCGTGGGGATGCCGTTCACATACAGCATTGCAGATGGTATGGGGTTAGGAATGATCAGTTATGTCGTGATCTGCTTAGCCAAAGGAGATTACAAACGAATACATCCGTTAACTTACCTCACTGCAGCGATGTTTGTTGCTCACTTCATCTTGAAGTCTGTATAGACCCTAGAAAAACATGCCGCTGGTATTAGCTACCAGCGGCAATGTTTTGTTGACAGCCGAACTAATCGTATAAGCCTAGCGGATCATCCGAAAGCTCTAGCTTAATAGTCTGTATCTCAAACGGACGCACCTCAAGGGTGATATCGCCCGCAGTGCAGTCGATCTCGCTGATCTCCCGCTCCATGAGGTCAACCAACGATACCCGCTTGACATCAAGAGGCGTTGTCAGCACGACAGGACCTCGGCAGTTCCAAGCGTCATACAATCTAACGATGATGGAGTTATCATCCTCGGCGCGCTTGATGCTTTCAATCATCACACCTTCACGATCGACCTGGAATAGCGTAAGCTCTTTTGGCAGCATGCCTGGTCTATTAGGCTGCAGCATCTGAACACGGCTTGGCGCGTTAAGGTCATACGCATGCTCCACGACTCCACCCAGCGTGTAATCGCTAAGGTGAGGCATAAGCGCGTATGTAAACTGGTGATGCCCCATATCGGCTTGTGGGTCTGGTGCTTTAGGCGATCGCAGTAATGACAACCTCATCGTTCGGCCTTGGATGTCATAACCATACTTACAGTCATTCATCAGCGCAACGCCGTAATCGCCTTCGCTTAGGTCAGCCCATTTTTGAGCACACACTTCAAAACGAGCCATATCCCAACTCGTATTCATGTGCGTGGGCCGCTCAGCCGATCCATACTGAATTTCAAATGTGGCGCGTGTGCTGTTTATGTCTACGGGGAACCCAACCTTCAGCAGCTTGTGGCTCTCATACCAATCTACATCGGTCACAAACTCGATACGCCGGCTGCCTGAAGCCAACCGAACAACCTGGCTGATTTTGCTGCCGCCGAAGCTGCGGACAAACTGCAGTGATGCTCGGATGGGACCTTGCTCAATGATCTTTACGCTATCGAGTGAGGTAAGGTCTTCGTATTTCTCTTGGTAATACAGGTCGATATCCCAAGCATCATAGTTGTTGGGTTTGTCGTCATGAAGTCTAAACAGGTTGCCCTTATCGCCTTCACGCATCACGTTTCGGCCAACTTCATAGTCGAATATTTGGCTGATAAGGCCCTCGTCGTCAAACTCAACTCTTAGCACGCCATTATCGATCATGTGTGTGTTGACGCTGATATCATTGCTTTCATCGCTTGGCGCTTTGTTGCTGAGGTCATATACTGTGTAGCCATGGCCATCTTCCTCAGTGGTTGGAGT
>CAZFLA010000249.1:0-2223 GCA_964519405.1 uncultured bacterium | reverse complement strand
GAAGGATTGGGTGTATTAGCAGGCGGAATCGCCCATGACTTTAACAACATCCTAATGGCAATCATGGGCAATACGGACATCGCACTGCTGGATCTTCCACCTGAGCATACGGCAATCGACAGCCTAGAAGAGATAAAAAGTGCCGTCACCAGGGCAGCGGAACTCTGTAGGCAGATGCTTGTGTATGCTGGGCATGCTACCTTCAACATTCAGTCAATCAACATGAGCGCTTTAGCCATGGAGCTGGTGGAGCTATCCAAAGCGAGCGTATCGAAAAAAATAGTGTTCCATCTTCATATTCCAAAATCATTACCGACGATTATGGGCGATGACAGTCAAATTCGGCAAGTCATCATGAACCTTATCGTCAACGCCGCTGAAGCCATTGGCGAGAAGTCGGGCACCATATCGCTCTCCGCTCGAGTGCAGCATTGCTCAACAGAACAGCTAGATCAAACAACACTCGCCAACTCGGTGAAACCAGGAGACTACCTGCTGTTCAGCGTGGCAGATAATGGATGCGGTATGGACGAAGCCACCATCCAACGGTTATTTGAGCCGTTCTTTACCACAAAGTTTACAGGGCGCGGCTTGGGCATGAGCAGTGTTTTAGGCATCATCAAAGGCCACAGAGGCACTATCTCAGTTCAAAGTGAGGTAGGGGTAGGAACCACTATCGTTGTCTACTTGCCATTAGCAGAGGAAGCATACAGAGAACTCAGTTCACAAGTTACCGTCGATGAGGAATGGCGCGGAGACGGCACGGTTCTACTAGTTGATGATGAGGCATCCATACGAGATATCGGCCGGCAGTTGCTTAGTATTGTAGGATTTCACGTCATCACGGCTGCAGATGGCCGAGAAGCGCTGGAGATGTATCACACCTTTAAGGATCAGATCACATTGGTCCTGCTTGATATGACCATGCCGGACCTGGATGGCTTGGAGACATATCGGGCACTGCGTCGTATAGATCCTAATGTGAAAGTCATCATATCCTCCGGTTACACCGAACAGGATGTGCATGATAAATTCCAAGACGAACAAGTAAACGGCTTCATTGCGAAGCCCTATACGCTAGCAAACCTTCGCGAACAGTTATATAAACTGACAGCCGAAAACTAAGTTGTGATGACCCCTAAGGCGCTTTTTACATGGGATACCATAAGAACACGTATTGACGTCGATGATATGGTAGCATATACAAAAGCTTAGCCCATGGAGGTGACCATGCACCAGTATTATGTAAGGCAAACAGCAGGCGGCCCCATCATTACGGATAATGGCCGTGCTATGTCGCCCACGATGTTATTTGTAAACACCGATGGCGCGGATACCGATATTCCGAAACGCATTGAGGAGATCAAATCGGCCGCGGCCAGCCGTGTCAATATCATATCCATCACTTCGGGGCAGCTCTTCCCCGCATCAGCCACCGCAAAACCCGATTTTACAGAAACAGTGAATAGAGTGCGCATGGTGCAAAAACATGCACCAGAGGCCAAGGTACTGCTGAGGGTGGGAGTAGGCTACCCACCAGCCTGGTGGTCTGAAGCCCACCCAGAAGGTATTTCCATCAGCCAGAAAGGTAAGCCATGCGGGGTATCGCTGTTTAGCGGCATCTGGCAGAGTGAAGTCTGCGGTTATTTGGAGCAGATGGTTCAGACGCTGGAATCTGAAGTGGGCGATGCCATGTTCGGCTATCATCCAAGCGCATTAGAAACAGGCGAATGGTTCTCGGTGAATGGATGGGAGGGGCAGATTGGCGGCTACGAGCCCGCTGCAGTTGATGCTTACCGACGTTGGCTTAAAAACAAATACAAGACCTCTGCAGCATATGCTAAGGCTATAGACAACCCATCGGCACGGCTAAGCGAGGCCAACCCGCCTTCAGCGGCAGCTATTGAGCAGTCATCCAGCAGTTTATTTGAAGTTCCCGATCAATACCGGCAGGTCATCGACTTCTGCGAGTTCTGGAATGAGGGCGTTGCCGATGCCGCACGTCACGCATGCCAGACAGTGAAGAAAGCGGCTCCGCACCGTATTACCGCATTGTTTTATGGCTACCACTACGAGCTCAGCAGCATGCCGCTTGGGGTTCGTGCAAGCGGACACCTGGCGCTGCGTCATATGCTGAATGCCCCAGAAGTGGACATACTGTGCTCTCCGGTGAGCTACGCCAATCGCACCCATGGCGGTGTGGGCCAATTTATGAGTTCCGTG
>CAZFLA010000248.1:0-2237 GCA_964519405.1 uncultured bacterium | reverse complement strand
GCCACATATCGACCATTGAGCCAAATATCACTGTCTGCTGCCCGAATCTGGTGATCATTGGGTCATTATTGTCGCTCGATCTGAGAATCGTACAATGTAAGTAACAGAGTATGCCGTCAACGAATAGGAGTGCCCATTGGATCACTTTTTACGCACATATGCATTGCTTGATATGCAGGCGCTAGAACACAATGTGAAGGTCATTAAAAACCGGCTCAGCGAGGGAACGCAGATTATCGCGGTGGTTAAGGGAAACGCATATGGACATGGTGCTGCCACAATTGCTCCTGAACTAGAAAGACTGGGCATTAAACATTTTGGCGTAGCTGCGATGAGTGAGGCTTGGGAGCTGCGTGATGCGGGGATTACGGGGGATATCGTGATATTAAGTCCTGCATTGCCGCAGGAAGCCGAAGAGGTGTATGCCACGCGCTGCACTCCTTTAGTTCAAGATATGGAGTTTGCCGAGGCGGTGGGTCGGATCGCGGCGAAACACAACACTAAACACCCTTTACACCTTAAAGTTGATATCGGCATGAGCCGATTTGGCGTTGTGCCCGATAGAGCGCTTCAAACAGCGATCGCAATGGATAAGCTGCCCGGGGTGGTGGTTACTGGTATCGCAACGCATTTCCCTTGCGCAGATACAATGCCCGAGATGACACGTAACCAATGGACTATGTTCTATGACATAGCAACACAGGCTGAGCGGATGCTCGGGCGGAAACTAACAAAACATGCCGCAGCCAGTGCTGCGACTTTTCTGCATAAACAGACCCATGGTGACATGGTTCGGTTAGGGTTAAGCCTTTACGGTATCGCACCTAACGGCACTAATCAAGAAGATACAGGCTTGCACCCAATTATGAGTATCCATACGAGGGTAACAGCCCTAAGAACCGTGCCGAAGGGCACCTTAGTGGGGTATGCAGGCACTTATGTTACTGAAAGAGAAACGCTCATAGCTACCTTAGGAGCGGGGTATGGAGATTGCTTCTCGCGCAAGCTATCCAACCAAGGAAGAGTGCTGCTTCGCGGACAGCGTGTAAGGGTAGTGGGGCGTGTGTGTATGGACCAGATGATGGTTGATGCGACTGATACAGGAGCTGCCATTGGTGATGATGTGGTGATTATAGGCCGTCAAGGTGCGGAAAACATCACCGCTAAAGAGGTGGCTGCGTGGCTGGAGACGAATCCACACGAAGTATGTACCCATACATCAACGCGAGTGGTGCGCGTGTTATCAACCAGCTTATAAACAAAATGCCATGATGCAGATATTAAAGCATCATGGCATCTAGGTTAACAACTGTTAGGTTAGTTGAAAAACATCCGGTTGATAATATTCCTGAGCTCATCATCATCGGTACACAGTGCATGACCGCACGGAGTAGCCGGCACAGTCTCCATGTGAATATTGGCGTTTGGGATGCTTCGGCTCCAATTCGCCAGCGACAACATCTGACCGTAGTCCATATCACTTCTGACATTGCTCATGATGGCATTCAGCACGTCTGGTGCCTTCGCATATGTGGTTGGGTTTGCTAGCTTGAGTTTCAGCGAGTGCATAAACTGCTGCTGTCGCTCAATCCTTCCAAAGTCGCTGTCGCATTTTCTGATGCGCACAAACCCTAACGCCTGTTCACCGTTCAGTGTTTGAACACCAGGATTAAGGTGCACATGCAGGTCGCCCCAGTTATCGTCATAATCCAGTTTTTTAGGTACATCAATGGAGATGCCGCCGAGTGCATCAACCGCTTGTTTGAAGCCCCTATAGTTAATGCTGACCCACTTGTCAGTAGGAACACCAACCCAGTCGCGTATAGTAGCGATGGTAAGGTCCGAACCGCCTATAGCATGGGCCGCGTTAATTTTATGTTTCCCATGTCCTGGAATTTCAACGAGCGTGTCACGTGGAATGGATAATACGCTTATCTGCTTAGTCGCGAAATTGAACCGCGTCAGCATAATAGTGTCACTGCGGGTGATTTTCGTGCTGATGCGTTTCTGGTCGTCTCTATTTTCATCACTACCCATTACCAGAAGCGTGATGGCTTGTTGTCCAGGAAAGGTCTTCGCGGGAGTTAAGCCTTTGTAATACCAGGTTGCTTGAAGCGTCTGCCTGATGGCGGGACTTTTTGCATATAAATAAGCGAGGTATCCGCTGCCTACAGCAAGAATAATAGCTAAAATAGTTACAAACGGTATCCAAAGGGGTTTTCGTCTGCGGCGGGTAT
>CAZFLA010000247.1:0-2256 GCA_964519405.1 uncultured bacterium | reverse complement strand
AATGCGTGCGAGGCTGTCGCCGATGGCGCCGCCGCGACCGTGAGCCATGTGGATAGGCCCGTTTGGGTTAGCACTGACAAACTCGATGTCGACTTTCGTTCCATTGCCGACCGTGCTCTGACCATATTCTGCACCAGCGGCGCAGATTTCACGCACTAGCTCATGCAGCCAGTCGGGTTTAAGCTTGAAGTTAATGAAACCGCCGCCAGCTACAGATACCTCAGTGACCAAACGGTCTGCAGGCATGTGTTGGATAAGTATGTTGGCAATTTCAAACGGCTTCTTGCCGATCTGTTTAGCCATCAGCATGGCCACATTGGCGCTGAAATCACCGAAAGCAGTGTTCTTCGGCGGTTCCACGTTAAAGTCGGGAATGATATCAAAAGAGAGAGCACCGCTCTCTCGAGCATTCGTAAGCGCTTTTTTTACAAGATTCGTGACTCGCAGCTTTGCCATTGGGGGTTCGCCTCCCTATGAAAACAGAACGATGAACGCTCACCATGGCGCGTTCATCGACTTCAACAACTATCTATTATATCAAAAACGGCACAAAAAGGCATCTGCACAAATATGTAGATTATGGGATGTTTGGGTGGGGTATCGGGGGTTGGAATGGTGCCCAACGGTCTACCGCCAGGATTGATATTGGTGGTTGGGTTCCGCACACGAAACCCTGCCATTTCGGTAGGGTCTTGGAATATCTCTCCACCACAATGACCATGGTTGCGGTTAAAACAGGTAGGGGCGAGGCGTGCCTCGCCCATGGTCGCGGTAATAATTTGTAGGGGGAATGGTGTACTGGGGGTTGGTGCATTGGGATCTGGATGCATGGTCAACGCGCATCATGACCATGGTTGTGGTTAAGACCAGTAGGGGCGAGGCGTGCCTCGCCCATGGTCGCGCACCTCGCCCGCAGACGCGTACATGGGGCACCGCACGCAATGCCCCTACCGTTGTGTAATTAGAAATTTGGGGGTTGGTGTGTTGGAATTGGGTGGATGGGTTCCGCACGCGAAACCCCTATCGTTGCGCCATGGCCGTGCCCGATGGCGCGGCGAAAAGGCGGCTAATTGTACCGCTTGGGGGTTTGCAGCACGAATTTCACCGTGGTGCCATGCGGTATCGTGTTGTCTATCCAGATTCGGCCATGCATACTCTTGATGGCTAGCTGGCAGAATGCCAACCCGAGGCCAGAGCTAGCTGCACCGGCTTTCCGTGCCTCAATCTGCGTGTATTTGTTAAACACTTTTCCTGCCCATTCCGAGTCAATCCCTGGTCCCTGATCGCTGACCGAAATCTGAGCGGTGTGGTTTGGCAGTTGTTCGATCACTATGTCGATCTGGCTGTTTTCGGGGCTGTATTTCAATGCGTTGCTTAGCAAATTAACCATCACCCTTACTAAAATGGCGGAATCGGCAATCACGCTGAGCTGTGGTGTTTGGTTGACGATATTAAGGCTCACCTTATTCTGCTTTGACCACAACGCTACCTGATTTTCCGCATCAGTAACTATGCTGTTGAGCATAAGCGGCTCAAGCTTCAGGTTAATCCGGTTTGATTCCAGCCTGGGAAGGTCAAGCAGCGAGTTAATCATCCACATTAGACGGTCAGTGGATATCAAGGAGATGTCGACCATCTCCTTGCTGGTTTCATCCAGTTGATCGGCGGCAATCATGTCCAGGGTGAGCAGGCCAGTTTTGACGTTCGTTAGCGGTGACCGAAGGTCATGAACAATAAACTGAGTGAGCTCCTCTTGTCTCCTACGGCTGTATAGAATCAATGAAATGCCATACGTCAATAGAAGGAATACCGCGAGCTTCAACAGCATGTCGAACCCGACTGTGCTTAGACGGGCCAGCGCTTGGTTTGCCAGGTCGTCGCTGGAGGCTTGCGCAGCAGCATAAAGTATCTCAGCAGCCATCCACGCAAAAGCACTGATCACCGCCAGAATGAATGCATAAAACTCATGGCTCAGCACTGCGGCAATCACGATGGGGATGAAGTAGAACACCATCAGGTCCACATCCGTGCAATAATCGATATATGCCAAACCAACCACCATTATCATACTTATTAAGCCCCAACCTATTCGGTTAGCGCGTGTATGCATGATGTAATGTTGATGTATGGTTTGTATAAGATGTTTGAACATAGTGTTATTGTAAACTCAAATTGTTTACCACTACCATCCCATAGCGATACGGGAATTTGAAAAAACAGATGGGTTCACTGTATTCTATTCCTAAGTTCCGACCA
>CAZFLA010000246.1:0-2282 GCA_964519405.1 uncultured bacterium | reverse complement strand
GAGTATTTTCCTGAGCGTATCACCCTCAAGGTATTCCATGGCGATGAAATACCGACCGTGGTCTTCTCCAATTTCAAATACCGTTACGATATTCGGGTGCATAGCACGTCCGGCAGCTTGAGCTTCTCTTCGGAAACGCCGAAGCCGTTCTTCATGCTGTTCATGGGTGCCGTTAGGCGGCATCAAGAGCTCTTTAACGGCTACACGGCGCCCCATCTGGGGATCTATGGCTTCCCAGACGATATCATTACTGCGCGCAATTTCGCGCTTAATGATATACCGGCCCAATTTTTGCTGTTCAGACATGCTTAACCTGCGTATTTATTCGTTTGATATCAGTATACTTCGAGTTACCACGAGATAGAGTATTTTAAGGTATCCGGTGTACTATTATGATATGGCGAACACAGTAAAAGTAATTGTTTTTCACCCGGGCAGCAGTATGCGCAGATGGTTATCGGAACGCTGTTCTTCGGGTGAATGTGCACATACAATTGTGCCGGCGAAATCCACATATACTGAAGCCGATGTGTTAGCCATGAACCTCGTAAGTATTGACGCTTTCTGCAGACAAGCTGCCAATATCGATCGTTTGTTATCATCCGCCACTGAGTTAGATGTTCAGATTGCATTGTGGGGTTCCATTTTACACCTGCCCTTGGATGGTGTTTTGCGAGCAGCCTGCAGGTATCCTGGCAATGTGGCTTCATTGGCTCGGTGTGTTCAAGAACTGGCACTGCATCAAATTGATGACAGTTTGTTAATGAATGCGGCCGCCCAGCTGCCTACGGCTGCAGCTAAATTGAGCGAAATCGCGGATATCTGCCAACGTGTAAGGACCGTATTACGAGCTCAGGGGTTATCGCTGCAAGGGGATTTATGGCAAAACACGGCTGACAAGATCAGCAGGTCAGCATATGATTCAGGGCAATTCATTTGTTTCGCTGAGTTCCATCGCGTGCCTTACGCTTTGTGCAGTCTGATCAAAGCATGTGCAAGCCACTCGCAGGTATATATCCTGCTGGAAGGCGACCTTGATAACCCGATCTCATCTGGCTCTATACGAACCATGTTGAGTGACCTCGATGAATATATCACATACGATATTGAACACGCGGATGTTGAAAAGCCAAGCTGTGTATCTCAGTGGCTCGTGCAAAACTTAGGGCTTCCTACACCCGATACAGATATCCCCGATGATGGCGATGTGTTTATCATAGATGCTCCATCTCCTCTGCAAGAAGCGACTATAGCTGTCCGCGAACTGGTGAAGCGACACAGGAACGGCATCGACTGGTTGGATATGTGTGTTGTGCTGCCGAACATGCAGGAAGCTTTACCGATGTATCAACTAGTGTTGGACAAATACCAGGTTCCATATCAGCAAAGCGGCAACAGCCTTCTTGATGATCCTCAGGTAACTGTGCTGGTCATGCTGCTAAGGTCTCTATCTCAGTTTTCAAGGGATGATGCGCTGCAGTTATTACGGCTAAGTGTGTTTCAATCTGACATCTATGAACTGGAACGGCTTCGCCGTGAGGGGAAGTCGCGAGGAGTGCAATCGGGTTTGGCGTTGCTTCAGCTGCCATCAGCACAAGAAGAGCCTGTATGGTCTGCGCCGCTTCAAGATACATGTCAGCGTATATGTCAGGCTGTGATGAAGATGCAGTCGGTCAGTTCCTCAGCGGAACTTGTGAACATCCTTCGCGAAATTGCTGAGCAATGGGCTCTGCTCCCCGCGGATGATCAGAACAGTGCCGTTGCTCGTTTCTTGGAGATATTAACTGTATTTGTCACCAGCACAGAACTGCAGCCTGCCGAGCTATATGTACCTGTTCAGCAGCTTATGGCGTTATCGCATAATGCGGCTGCTATCACAAATGATGCGGTAAAGATACTGCTGCATGTATCGGCACTGAGCGAGCCATTTGCGTTTGTGGCTATGACAGGGTTACTAGAGGGCACAGTACCGAGCAGCAGCAGGGAAGATGCCTTAATCAATGACAACCAGCGACACACCATTGCTGAGATGTTCCATCGAAGGATGACATTAAGTCATGAAGATACTGACATAGATCGGTTGTATTTTGTTAGGGGTATCTCCAAAGCATCATCAGCGATATGGCTGAGCTGCTCTCGAATGGTGGGTGACCGGGAAGCATTACCGAGTTATCTGCTTGTAGACACAACCAAGTTATTGCCTCGCAGCAGATATACGTATATAGAACGACGATTGTTCGATACCACATACCCAATCACAGAGATGGTTACCGAAAATGAAT
>CAZFLA010000245.1:0-2294 GCA_964519405.1 uncultured bacterium | reverse complement strand
TACGGATAGAATTTCGATATTGAAAGACCGGCCGTCTCCTTCAATGGTGATGGTTGAACCCTCTTTTTGGCCTATCAGACTGCGTCCCATGGGCGAATCCGCGGATACATAGTCGTAATCAGCATCTTCTTCATCGCCGGAATCTACAGTGTCCACCAGTTTGATGGTGTATTCGTCGCCGTCGTCGTCTTTCACGTCAACCAGAGACCCGATGCCTACCACGCCGTCATTAGTGGCGCCGGCAACGATGTTTGCGTTCTCCAGCATACTTTTCAGCTCTAGGATACGAGCTTCCATGAGTCCTTGCTGATGTTTGGCATCTTGGTAGTCGAAGTTTTCACTGAGGTCGCCCAGCAGACGTGCTTGGCGTATGCGCTCGGATATTTCTGGTCTGCCGACGTTACGAAGCCTCTCTAACTCAGCATAAAGTTTATCGTAGCCATCTTGAGTGAGGATGATCTCCTGCCCCATATCTAATCACCTTTTGGTCGCTTTGTCGTGAGCACCATCCAAGCGAACTTGGGAAGAAGGCTCACTTTCGCTATTTTAGATGGGTTGCTGACTAACCGCCAGACCCATTCAATACTTAATGTTTGAAACAGCTTGGGCGCGCGCTTGACGCGGCCCGACAGCACATCGAATGATCCACCTACACCAATGAGCACCGGTACATTCAACTCTTTGGAATATTTGTGGATCCACTTCTCTTGTTTGGGTATTCCCAGCGCTACCAAAAGCACATCAGGTTGTGCTTCTTTAACAGCCCTAATCACCGCCGGTTCATCGGCTTCGGAAAAATAGCCGTGTGCACTGCCCACAATCTGCGCGCCGGGATATAGCTCCCTCATGCGCGCTGCTGCGTCATCGGCGACACCAGGAGCAGCTCCGAGGAAATACAGCCGCGGGCCATCTTGCTTTGTGCTGAGGCCAACCAGCCGCTGAACGATATCTATGCCGCTGACCCGTTCCGGCATGGGATGTGCCAGCTTTTTGCACGCCCATAGAATGCCAACCGAATCGGGAGTGACGAGTGCAGCGTTGCGCACGATATCCTTGAGCGCAGCATCGGTTTGCGCCATCACCACCATGCTGGCATCGCATGTGACGATATGGTGCGGCCGCCGTTCATTGATAAAACCCTGAATTAGCTGAATGGCTTGATCCATGGTAATCGGGTCGGTGCCTACTCCAAGCAGACCTACGCGCTGTGGTTTGGTAAAGACATTGTGTACCATCAAGACGAAATTATACCATATCCTACAAATATATACACTGTTTAGTATAGCGGTGAGGGGATTTGTATCAAGAAGAGAGTCATTTGGTTCACTGGGGTGCTGTAGTATTTAGAGCATGACACTAGTTTGCGACCGTGAATATGATAGGGCGATCACCCATAGGCTATGGAGTTAACTGTTGGTTGCCACACTGCCGCGGGTAACCCATCGCCATATACCTGCGGTAATAGTGCCGCGGGTTTAGTCGCTTCACCATCGGTTGGCAGGATACACATACATCTGATGCTTGTTAGTGTTACTCCACCGTTTCCCTTGCTTTGACGGCGCGGCGGCAGTGTGCTAGAGTCTTAACAATAGTCTCGCAATAGAAGCTATTTATCATCGATCGTATGCTTGGGGGGAACTATATGCCGTACAAAGAGCTGCCTGCGTATTCGGAACCGGAACTGAAACGAGCTGTCCAGACCGTTCTCAGCCACCAAACAACTGAGACCACATCATTTGCATTTATTAGCGATACGCACTACTACACTGGGTGTCAGCCTATTATTAACAGCTTGACCGCATTAGGTCAGATGGTGAAGAGCGTTTCTGTGGAGTTCGTGGTCACAGGTGGCGACTACGTCATCAACGACACCAGAGACAAAATGCTGAGCTATTACGAAGAACTCGCCTACATGCTTCGCGACAATGTCACCGGAGTGCCGATATTGCCCGTGAAAGGCAACCACGATGACAACACCATATACGACCACAACGAAAGCAAAGTGCCGACAAGCGCCAACACGGTCTACCCTGTAGACGAGTATATCCGCCTGTTTAAACATAATGAGGGTATCGCTCAGTATGACGGACAAGACCGCAAAAGGCTGTATTACTATTACGACCTGCCTAATGCCAAAATCAGGGCTATCTTCTTAAATGTCATCGATATTCCGTATACTCTGAAAGACAACGGCTCACCCAAGTATTTAGGGCAGTGGGAGTATGCTTTTTCAAACGAGCAGTTGAACTGGGTCGCACACACGGCGTTGGACTTCAGCGATAAGGCAGACGGCG
>CAZFLA010000244.1:0-2331 GCA_964519405.1 uncultured bacterium | reverse complement strand
CGGCACGCATGGTGAAGCGGGTGTTTGGGCTTGATGCGCTTGTCAGAGTGAACCCCGTCACCGGTCGTCCGCACATTCTGCCCAGAGGATTACCTGTTGTGGATGATGCCGGCGGTGGAGCCAGAGTGCATATGGTTATTGGCGGGGGCAGCAGCACGCCATGGCTGGCGGCGTTGGTTTCTGCCGGCTACACCGTTACCGCTGGTGTGGTGAACTTACTCGACAGCGATGAGCAGAGCGCCACTGAAATGGGCATTGAGCTGGTGGTTGAGGCGCCCTTCAACCCGATCAGCGATGAGAGCCTATCGCAGCTTCGCGAGGTGATGCTGAAGAGCAAAGCGGTGGTCATAGGGCCTGTATGGGTAGGCAATGGCAATATAGCGAACCTCAAAATCGCCGTTGAGGCGCAGCAGCAAGGCATACCCGTGCTGTTAGCGGGAGACAGTTTGGACGATCGCGACTTTACGGCCGGCGAAGCGAGCACTATTTGGGCGGAACTGATATCCTGTGGTGCCTTGGTGGTGCCGGACGCAGAAGCTGCTGTTAACGAGCTGCGGCATATACTAACGTAATTTGCATCATTAAACCATCTTGAGGTTAAGGGAAGGCTTGAACGAGCCTTCCCTTTTTTTGCGGGATGGTCATGGAAATCTATGGAGGTCACAAAATGGAGTTCTTCTCCGAATTATGGCGTCGGCTGAAGCGGAAGAAACTAACCGATGAACGGGTTCCGGTGATAGAAGGTCTGGGGTGGAATGGTGAGATGCTGTGGAGCGCCGGAATGTCTGCACCCAGTATGTCGGACTACCGCGAGATGCTCTCAGATGCTCAGGTGCAGGCGGCGCTCCAGACCAAGAAGCTGGGCGCACTGAACGCGAAATGGCACATAGAACCCGGTGACAGCACTGAACCCAGTAAGCAAGCTGTGAGGTTGGTTGAATACGCACTAGAACAGCTTCGGGGTAATCTCAACCGGGTGTTGTGGAATGCCATGGATGCGTTGGCATTTGGCTACTCGGTTCAGGAGATCAACTATCAATTGTGCAGCTCCGGCGAATTCGATGGCTGCGTCATATGGCGAAGCATTAAGGCTAAAGATCCTCGGCTGGTGCAGTTAGGTGTTGATGAGTTTATGAACATTAAAAGCCTCACTGCAACCGATGGTGCAGGTCAGCAGACAACTGTTCCCATTGAAAAGTTCGCGGTGTATGTCTATAACCCGCGGTTTGAAAACCCAGCGGGACAAAGCGATTTGCAGGCGGCCTATATCCATTGGAAGGCTAAACGCCGTCTGCTTCAGAGCTGGCAGTTGAGCTTGGAGCGGTATGGCGCGCCAACTATGAAGGGCACTCTGCCCCGCAATGTGTCGGACAGCGAACGCGAGGAGATGCTGCGTCTTCTGCAGCGCATTCATGAGAACAGTGCGATTGTGGTTCCCGACGATGCTCAGGTGGAATTGCTTGAGGGGCGTTCGGGCTCCGGCAGCAGCTATCTTACCGCCGTTCAGTTTCACAACAAGGAAATCGCAAAAGCGATTATGGGGCAAACACTCACTACTGACGAAAGCTCACGCGTGGGTAGTTTAGCTCTGGGCAAAATCCACTTTGAAATACTGCGCTTTTACATGAGCTGGCTGCGCCGGGAAATGGCCGAACAACTCGTTGAAGAACAGCTGTTCAGGCGGCTGGTTGAGATGAACATCCCCGATGCAGCGGTGCCAAAACTGGTATGGGAAGAGACCAAGCAGGAGGCTGTAAATGAGCTCGATTAAGAATGTCACCGATAGGGATCACCTGCTTAACCATCCTACCGTAAAAGGCAACGCGCTCAGCCGCTTTCGCAGGCTGTTGGCCGAGGTAAGAAAAGCAGGCTGCCCGCTGCTGGTGTGGGAGGTATATCGCAGTGAACAACGGCAGTTGGAGCTTTACTGCCAAGGGCGCAGTGACGTGTACCTGCGCAAACTGGGTGTCAGCAAAACAGTGATACAGCAGGCCAGACTTGCAGGCTGCACCGCCGATAAACCACGCGTCACCAAAAAGCGTATTGCAGGAATGCACTCAATGGGGCGTGCCATGGACTGCTGTTGGTTGGTTGATGAAAAACCGACATGGAATGCGCCGGATGCCTGGTGGCGGTGCTACGGTGAGGCCGCTCAACGCATGGGGCTGAGCTGGGGCGGGAGTTGGAAGATGGCCGACTTGGCTCATGTGCAGTGGGACAAAAAGGGATAGCCCCATCTACAAAAAGGGGGCTGAAAAAATCAGCCCCCTAACTGTGTTACTCAGTAATCGAAATTAAAGAGCTTCACCAACAGCACCGAAGTTCTGGTCA
>CAZFLA010000243.1:0-2389 GCA_964519405.1 uncultured bacterium | reverse complement strand
TAGCATATTTGGCATAGCATAATCGTATCCGCTAATAGAAGAATGGGCATTAGGCGTCGAATTTCAGTTTGGACCGAAAGGAGACGTCAATGCCCGCATCAGATATCCCAATCCACTCTGTGCAACCAAGGCTATTCCTTTGCTCACGCCGGTAACACAACCATACAGTGGGGCCATCTCGTTTGTCATACACAACCTCAGCTTCGCAGGTGAATGCGATACAGGTGAAGAATATACGTGTAAAGCGTAATTCAGCACCCGTTTTGCGTTTGATATTCTGTGTAAAAAATAGTTGATCTGGAGTTAGCCATGTTTACTTGCCTCATCATTATCTCCATTACGGCCTTAGTCATTGGATGTCGTAAACCTGCGTGTGCTGCCACCAAGATCGTGAGTGGCGGTAAAGCCGCTGCGGTGATCGTACTAGGGCCAGATGCAGAAGCCCCTGAACGGTATGCCGCTAAAGAACTCGCTGATATCATAGAACAAATCAGCGGCGCTCGCTTGCCGGTGACTGATGTTACACCTACAAAAGGGCCAAGGATATTTGTGGGGCAGACCAGTGCCGTAAAGCGACTATTGGGTAATTTCAACTGGAACCAGTTGAGACGTGATGGCATTATTGTTAAAACAATCGGTAATGACCTGGTTGTCGCTGGAGATCGGCCGCGAGGCAGTATCTACGCGGTATATGAGCTGTTGGAGACACAGTTGGGTGTGCGGTGGTTTGCCGAAGACGAAACGAGGATCCCACATAAAAGCACAATCACTCTGCCATTGATGAATGTGTGCTATACACCTAAACTGTTGTATCGAGAAGCGTTCTATCGATGTGTGCAGAGTCCAAACGGTGAATTTGGTTTGCATACGCGCATGAATGGTCAACACCAGCATATCGACGCGGAGAGAGGCGGGCATTACACGCTCATTGGATTTGTGCATACAAGCTACCCATTACTGCCTCCAGAGAAGTATTTTGCGGCCCATCCCGAATGGTATGCGTTGAATGATGGTAAACGGGTTGATAAAGACTCTCAGCTTTGCTTAACCAATGAAGAGATGAAGGCGGAGCTCATCAAGAATGTCTTGGAATGGATCAAACAGCAACCCGATGCAGGAATGACATCGATCTCGCAAAATGACCGATTTAACCCTTGCCAGTGCGAGAAGTGTACTCAACTTGTGAAGCAGACAGGAACAGAGTCGGGTGCGTTTATCAGTTTTGTGAATGATGTCGCAGAAGCCATAGAAAAACACTACCCCGACTTCCTGGTTGAGACATTAGCTTATCAATACACACGAAAAGCACCTACTGGCATTAAGCCACGGCACAATGTCATCGTTCGGCTGTGCAGTATCGAGAATGATTTCGGACGTGCACTGAATGCCCCGCAGAACGCCGAGTTTTATAAGGACCTTACCGATTGGCACAAGATCGCTAAGCGCTTATATGTGTGGAACTACGTGGTGAACTTTTCTAACTACCTTATCCCGCACCCTAATATCACACATCTTGATGATGACCTGCGGTTATACACAGCCAACAATGTCGTGGGTATGTTTGAACAAGGCGACTGCTTCAACAGCAGTGCCTCTATGCAGCCATTGAAAACATACTTGATGTCCAAACTGATGTGGAACCCAGAGCAGCCTGCTGCACCGATCATCAACGAGTTTTTGGATGGATATTACGGCGCAGCCGGAAGGCATATGAAAAAGATACTCAACATCTTTGAAAAATGCGTGCAGCGTTCTAAAAACAAACTGAGTTGTTTCATGCCCAGGCCTGGTGATTTCTACACCATGGGCGACCTGAAGCAGTTGAAAAGCTGCTATGAAGCAGCCGAAGCGTCGGTGGCCGGTCAGGCGAATTTGCTGAGGAGAGTGCAGATACAACGGCTAGCGTTCGACCATCTGTGCATCTTGACGATGCGTTCTTTTGCACGTAAGCGTCAGGAGCTGCCTGGTATCGATTGGACAAAACTGGTTGATCACTTTGTGGACTTCAGTAATGAAACAGGCAACAACTGGATTTGGGAAGGCCAAAAGTGGGACGAAAACTACCGCAAGCAGCTTCATTCTATGGTGCTTCGGTTGCCTTCGGTAAAGGAAGCAACTACCGCCATGGGTGTACATGGTGTAAAAGGTAAGGATTGGATGGACTTCCAGGATGATCTGATGAGCTTATCTGAGGAGGGCACTCTGGTTTACACTGTTCCGGATGCAGAGGCAAGTGATGGAGTGGCTCTTGAGATGCCTGCTACTCACAAGGAGTGGGCAATTCAGTATTCCGGCAAGGAAGAAGATCTGAGATGGCCAGTGGTGGATATCAGTATGGAGTATAAGGTCATACTTCAGGATGGTGCCAAGATAGACCCTGCCGATGGCG
>CAZFLA010000242.1:0-2483 GCA_964519405.1 uncultured bacterium | reverse complement strand
AGCAAGCCATGTTGATACGGCTTTCTTTGAACTATCCCAACTGCTAACACAACCAAATTCACCATGGGAGTCTGTCGATCTCGGATTATCAGGCCACCTGACCCCAGCATAGTAAAACGCATCTCGCAAACAGGCTTTCGCCATCAGTCTAAAGGCAATATCCTGAGAATCCATCGACAAAAACGGGACCGGGGGTAGATCACCTGTGATTCGATCAGGATGCTTATAGTAATACTCGTCATGGCTCCTGCCACGACATAATGTGACAGCTAATGAATATGGCTGCATTCTTCTTCCAGCACGACCAACACGCTGTTGGTAGTTGAACCGCATTGGTGGCATGTTCGCCATCATTACTGCTTGAAGGTTCCCGATATCTACACCGACCTCCATTGTCGTCGTAACGCTCAAAACATCAATACTATCGACAAGGTGGTTCAAACTAGATTGAGAGGATTCATCTGAATCAACCATGATATTCCGGAAGCATCTCTGACGTTGTGCAGGGTTATCAGATTGAGCAGATAGCTCCTCACAATGCAAACGAACTGGAGAACGCCCTTCTATGGCTTCTTTAGCATAATAGTTGCGCCGCTGGATCTCGCCGCATTTACATGTTTGTTCTAAGGGCAAATCAGCACTGCAACTAGTGCACACCCCGCCAGCTTTGCCCAGGTGCGGCCGACGACATGCTTTGCATATCCAAACAGGATCATTACTCGTGGCAATATGCACGTTTAAATGCCGTAGGTCGATCCAAGCATCACTATGTCTTCCATCTACGCATACAGCCTGCCATACAGCATCGATGAGTGTTTGTTGTGGGACATCCAAGTGATTGGCACACGCGCCAAGATATTTCTTAATAGAAGCAGGAAGTGTTCTACGCGTAAATGCATCTTTTGTCGTGAATGTTTGGCCATCGTCACTTAGTTCAGGATATCGATGTCTATCACCCAATATTCTCACAAATCCATTACATATCTCGCGAAAATCTGGCTTTGGGGGGACGCCATATTTAACGCATATTTGTCTTAATTCATCATCATTCAATGATATACCAACTATGCCTAGACCTGCCGCTTCAAACCCGAAATATAAACGCTTGAATAGAACATCCCCAAGCTCCTCCATTAATTTATACCGAAGCTGTTTCTTGTAACTATCATGTACATCCGGCTGCAGGTCATCGCTCCAGCACTTAGTCACATCATTAAAATCAAACATATGTGTCCATCGAACTTTATTGTCTGTATGGTCATTATATTGCTGATATAACCTATCACAGCCGCCTGGATTCATACCAATCATCTTCAGTCGACGAATTAATAGTTCACCTACCTGGGAGGTAGCGATATCGTCTTCGAAAAGTATCCGTAGAGGTGCACACTTTGACCGATCACATATCTCACGAATTGCAGTTGCAGCACTGTCTTTCTCTTTGACAGCATTGTGGCGATACCGCAAAGGGAGATTGTCAGGAATATCGTCATTTGCCCTATTGATGAGCTCATTCAACTCTTGTTCTCGCGACGGATACCTGCTTTTGAAACGCAATGCCTCTGGACATGAACCAAAACCCTTATTACGCAAATCTTTTAACAAGGCAGGTTCTCCGATTGCGATATTCCAAAGCTCGTCGTAAATAGCTTCCCTAACTATGTCTTGGTAATGCGATCGTTCGATACCATTAGCTACCGTCGCCGCCTCTTCGCGGCTGTCAGAGAAGATCACTAGTTTACGATCTTCTTCTGGAAGTATCCTGAATATTTCCTTAGCGAGTAGTTGGCTGACTTGAGCAAAGCCTCCGCGGAATGCGCGTATTGGCGAAGGCATACTCCGCTTTCGATAATCAGCTCCACATGAAGGGCAGAATGCAGGTAAAGCACGGATTTTATCAAAGCAGTCTTCGCGTCCAATGACTCTATAGATATAACCAGTTGCATCTGACATGTTGCTACATACTGTGACACGCCCAGTATGTGGATCCAACTGAACTGGTTGCCAGCGAGCATCCTCTTTGTCACACACGAAGTTCCTGAAACCTTTAGGTTTCCATTTACTTTGTATTTCCGAATGTATTCCATCATTCGATAACGGCCAATATATGGCATAGTCAGCATATGATCGTTGATAGATTAGTCGTGCCATTGATTTCTCTGGAAGTTGTTCAATGTCAGGATCGCTATTGACTAATTCCCATCCCTTATTGTCCCTAAGCGTAATTCGTTGCCCTCCGAAAAACAACGCGCCACACTGTTCACAATACAAATTCTCTAGTACACGATGCGGCTCCAATTCGTTTCCACACTCGACGCGCGATGAGTTGAATATCTTACCTGATGGCAAATTATCAGCTTTATGGTCCTCAGCACTATATTGGCAACCTGGTCTGGTACAAGACCATATTCCTTCGACATTGCGGAAAAACCAATGGAACCGAAAGGCTGGCAACGAAACATCCCGACCCACAGAACACAAAG
>CAZFLA010000241.1:0-2496 GCA_964519405.1 uncultured bacterium | reverse complement strand
GACACAACTGCGAAAATGGTTCGCCCCATCTCGCGGCTTCTTCCATAGACTGTCTTCGCATGGTTTTGCACTTTGTGCAGAACTCGCAGTCAGTATGGTACCCCTCAGAGCTATAAACGACGTTGCCTTCTGCATCCAGTATCGTGCAGTCCATTTGCCATTTTTGGCTGTATACGCGGCAAACTTCAGATACAGTAGCCAACAGGGCTTCATTTTTGATGGTAATCAATACTCCATCTCCTTCACGATCACTGCAGCATCACTTCATAGGCATAATTATCGGATAACGCAGTACGATTTTACCATGCTTAACGCAGCATGTCACCCAGTTTGAAGCCAAATTATCTTATCAGCGCCATAAATTCCGCACACGAACATTCTATAATTGGACAATTATCGAACGTTTGAGCAGATCATGCTATAGATTGGGCTGTAGATGGTAACATCAAGACAATGGACATCGTCTCAAATGCATGGAACAAACATGGATTCACATCCACCGCAACCAGGAGGATCACATATGAAACGGATGTTAGCAGCAGCCTGCATGGCGTTATCATCGGCTGTTGCATTCGCCCAGGTCGTGAGCACGCCCAGCCAATCGCAGGGTATGGCGCTGACAGTATACAACGGCGGTTTCGCTGTTGTTCGCGAAACACGCTCACTTGAATTAAATAAGGGACTCAACAAGCTCCGATATGAGGGTGTTGCCCAAAAGATTGACCCCACCAGCTTGAGTATTAAGTCGTTGACCGCACCTTTGGGTCTTTCTGTGCGGGAGCAGAACTACCAGTATGACCTTCTGAACCCGGTAAGCATACTGAACAAGTGTGTCGGTCAGACGATACGCCTTAAGCAAACAAGCCCAACAGGAGCCACCTCCATACTGGAAGGTAAGCTGCTTAACCCTCCCACCGCAGTCATTGCCAACACCGACAGCGGTCGCGGCGGCAATACCTATCAAGGTTTAGTGCTGCAAACTAAAGACGGGCTCGTGCTCGATCCGGAAGGTGAAATCACTGTAACCAAGCTGCCTGATGGCCTGGTAAGCAGTCCCAGCTTAATGTGGCTGCTCGAAATTGCCAAGGCTGGCAAGCAAAGAGCAGAAGTCAGCTACATCACCGAAGGAATCACCTGGAAAGCCGACTATGTAGCAGTTGTATCCAACGATGAAAAGAAGTTGGACCTAACAGGCTGGGTCACCATCGACAACCGAAGCGGAGCCACCTATCCCACGGCTAAGCTTCAGCTTATGGCTGGAGATGTCCGCAGAATTCAACCGGCAGCCCCTCGTAACGCAGGGTATACCAAATTGATGATGAAAGGTGCGATGGATTCAGCAAGTGCGTTTACCGAGCAGAGCTTTTTCGAGTATCACCTATACACACTTGACGGCAAAACCACCGTCGCTCAGAATGAAACCAAACAGATGAATCTGCTCTCGGCACACAATGTCACAGCACAACGCAGACTCATCTTTGATAGTGCAAAATCTAGTATGCGTCCCGGTCAAGGCGGCAGCACAAACGCCGGCAAACTAGCCATCATGCTGGAGATAAAGAACGACAAAGCCAGCAATATGGGCATGCCTCTGCCAAAGGGTAAAATCCGCGTATACAAAGCCGATAACAGCGCGGCCCTTCAGTTCATTGGTGAAGACTTGATTGATCACACTCCTAAAGACGAGACGGTTCGATGTTATGTCGGTGATGCCTTCGATGTCGTCGGCACACGCACACAGACCAACCTCAAGAATGTATCAGACCGTGTGCAGGAGGCAAGCTATTCAATAAATATCAGGAACCGAAAAGATACCGCCGTCAATGTCACGGTGGTTGAGCGGTTCTCCAATGACTGGGAGATTCTGCAAAAGAACCATGATTTCAAGAAAATCGACTCCCGCACAGCGGAATTCGCTCTGAATATCCCCGCCAATAAAGAAGCCACTGTGAACTACACAGTTCGCACAAAATGGTAAGTCCATCTAGTTTCGCGAGAGGTTATAAATATATGAATAAGTCAATTATGGCACTATGCATTACGATGTTGTCTGCAACATCGTATGCACAGCTAGTCAGCACCGCTGACCAAACCAAGGGTGTAGCCCTTACTGTATATAACGGCGGATTTGCTGTTGTTAGGGAAAACCGCACACTAGACCTAAAAAAGGGAATGAACAGTTTGCGATACGAAGGTGTCGCACAGCGTATCGACCCAACAAGTATCAGCATCAAGTCCAAAACTGGCCCACTCGCGTTTGCTGTGCATGAGCAGAACTACCAGTATGACTTGCTCAATCCCACAAGCATTCTCAACAAATGCGTTGGGCAAAAAATCCGCATTAAGCAGATGAACCCAAAGGGAACAGCCACCATACTTGAGGGTAAACTCTTGAATCCACCAGTAGCCGTGGTTGCGAACACCGACGCCGGTGGCGGCGGCAACAGCTATCAAGGCTTGGTGCTTCAGACCAATGATGGCAAACTTGTGCTCGAT
>CAZFLA010000240.1:0-2511 GCA_964519405.1 uncultured bacterium | reverse complement strand
TCCGGTGGTGTGAGAGGTGAGGCCGGCAACGACCTCACCTACTCGATTGGGGTAGTTTATGCTTTAGCGCTAAACAGAGAGCGGATCTTCTGCCATATGTCATCTACCAGGGTGTATACCACTGGGATGATGATGAGCGTAAGCATTGTAGAAACAATCAGTCCACCGATAACAGCAATGGCGAGAGGAGATCGTGTCTCGGATCCTTCACTGAGTGCTATCGCGGTTGGCAGCATACCACCAACCATGGCTAAAGTGGTCATCAAGATTGGACGTAACCGCGTGCTGCCCGCTTCAAGCAGAGCATCGTGTCTTGCTAAGCCACGACCCATCATGGTGTTGGTATAGTCAAGCAAAAGAATCGCATTCTTCGAGACTAATCCCATTAACATGATGACACCAATCATAGCTGTCATACCGACAGCCTTACCCGTAAGCAGTAACGCAAGAATGGCACCAATTAGTGCCAACGGTAAGCTAAACATGATGACGAACGGTGTAAGGAATGACTCAAACAGAGCGCCCATCAGCATATACATCAATATGAGTGCCAGCACAATCGCCTCAACGAGGTAGACAGTGCTTTCCTGCATCATCTTGGTTGAACCACCGCTGTCTATGCTGGTTCCAGGAATATGCACCATGCTGCCGTCGTTTAGTGCAGTTTCAATCTCCTGGTTGACGTTACCCATAGCAGCACCTGACGCTAGGTTTGCAGAGACCGTTACGTACCTCTGACGGTTCTTTCGCTCAATTTTGTTAGGTGCTTGAGCATAAACAATCTCAGCTACATCTCGCAGGTAAATGGGTGCACCTTTTATGTTTGCAACAATAACACCGCCGATATCGGAGTTCTTATTGCGTTCTGATAGTTGGTAATGAACTCTAATGGGATATTCAGTACCACCTTCACGAAGTTTTGCTGTTTGGTCGCCATCTATTGCTGTTCTCGCAGCAGTTGATATTTGCGAAACTGTAACACCCAATTCCGCGGCCCGGTATTTGTCGATGATGATTCGGCGTTCTGGAGCACTCGGTTTATAGGAGATATCAACACCGACGCATCCCTGAGTTTTCGTCATGACCTGGGCTACACGTTTAGCTTCAGTCAGAATACTCTCCATATTCAAGCCAGAGACTTCCTTGCTAATACCACCGCCGGGACCACCTGTTTGAGAGATGGTGCAGGTAACTAGCTCAGGTCCTGCAATATGAGCAGTTTTCTGGGTGATATCATCAATAACGTCTTGTATTGGTCGCTTACGGTGTTTTTTGTCAACCAGTTTGACTTCGATGGTTCCATATTGGCCGCCGGAGTCTCCCGATCCCATAGCTCTGGTGCTATTCGTTCCCGATGTGACAGTGTAATACCCGGTTTGCTCTTCGTAATGAGATTTACCCCATGTCAGCGGGTTGAACAGCTTCGCATCGGACACTTTCCATTTTGTTGTTCGAATCTCTGGAATATCAGCGATGATTTTTTCAAATTTCCGCATGACGACGTCGGTTTGCTGAAGCGACGTTCCTGGCGGGTTACGCACTGTGACGGTAAATGTACCTTGGTCGGATGTTGGGAAGAACTCAACGGCAAGGTTAAAGTTCACCGTTAGTGCAATCGCAATCACGATACCGGCAATCCATACAGAGGCTTTTCGGCCTGCAGGGTTGACGATAAACGCGAATGCTAATAGAGCGAGTGATATTAGCGCCAATACCACGCGCGGCATTGCTGCTTTACTCATGAGCATGCTAAGGGGTGGTAAAGGCATCACCATCATCAATGTCAACAGTAATGAGACCATACCGATAACGACCGTGGTTGCACGGTTCTTCAATGCCCAGTCTAAAATACCACGGTAGGCATCACGAATGATGTCTAGTAAGTGCTCTGAGTGATCGAAGAGCTTACCGACAGATATATCCGTACGGTCCTTGAAAGTTAGCCGTCCTGAAGCTGCACGCTGTTCTGTTGCACGATCATCACGCTCTTTATCCAGTTCGCTTTTCATCAGTTTCGATGAAAGCATTGGGGTGAGTGTAAAGGAGACTAACAATGAGAAAGCGGTAGCTACCGCGATAGTGATACCAAACTGATGGAAGAACTGACCCATCATACCGCCCATGTAGGCAATAGGAAGGAATGTTACGATATCTACCATCGTAATTACTATAGCGGCCAAGCCGATTTCAGACCGTCCGTTGAAGGCTGCTTCCTCTGGTTCTTCACGCAGCTTCAAGTGCCGTTCGATATTTTCCAAGACGACGATGGAGTCGTCTACTAGAATACCTACCACAAGGGATAGGGCCAACAACAGCATGGAGTTTTGCGTGAAGCCCAAGGCACCTGTTGGCACAAATGTGGCGAATAGCGAGGTCGGTATTGCCAAACCTACGATAAACGTCGCGCGAACCGTGTGCAGGAATAGGAACACGATGATGACAACAAGCACAATTCCTTCAACTAGACTGCTGTTAACACCGTCTAGCGCGTCAGTAACGTTCTTTGATGTA
>CAZFLA010000239.1:0-2548 GCA_964519405.1 uncultured bacterium | reverse complement strand
GAAACCAGCCCTCTGTCATCCTTAAAACAACAACGATGACCAGGTATCTGCAATATACTGTCGACCTAAACAAAACAACGATCTTGTTTAAGACACCAGTGCCTAGTTTTGATGCAAACATGAACCCCATTTCGATACGTGTGACGTATGAAGTAGATTCTGGTGGCCCGAAATATGTGACTGCAGGCGTTGATGGACGGTTGAGCCTTCGCAAGAACCTCGTGCTTAGGGGAACACTCGTCAACGCAGATATTCCCAATAACGCTTGGACGATGTCGGGGGTATCAGCCGAATGGACACTCAATGCCAACTCCAAGTTGGTGGGTGAAATAGCTCAAACATCCAGCGATCTTCAAGGCACGGGCACAGGGCAGCGCATAGAGTATTCGCATGAATCCAGTAAGCTGCAAGCACGGGTGATGGCTGCTCAGACAGATATGGCGTTTGACAACACAGCCGCCTCTATTGGTAAAGGACGCACCGAAGTATCGTCCAAGATATCATATCTGCATAATCAAAACACTCGGTTCATGAGCGAAGCCATACAGTCGGAAGATCGCAGTTTAGGAACAAACCGTATCGGACTATCGACAAGTGTTGAACAATCACTCTCTCCAGAGCTGCGGTTGGAGTTGGGATTCCGCCATGCAGAAGAGACGAAGTCACTATTGCCCACAAGTGGCTCAAATGAACCGACCGTGAATTTCACTAGTTTCAGGGCGAAGCTGACTTCACTGATACCTAAGTGGGCATCTGCTTCGTTCTATTCGGAATATGAGCAGGATATCAGTGATGCTTCCAAGAATGTGCTGGCATTAGGCGGTGAGTATCTGTTTGCGAACCGCGGCCGCCTGTATGCACGGCAGGAATTCAATTCAACATTATCTGGGCGCTATTTACTAAATGCCAACCAGTCGCAGCAGACGTCAGTCATCGGTATCGATACTGATTATCTGGGAAGTGCTCATGTGTTTAGCGAATATCGCTCTCGCGATGCCTTTTCCGGGCGTGAGACCGAGGCGGCAATAGGGCTGCGAAACCAGTGGGAGCTCAACCGAGGCCTACGTGTTAATGCCAGTCTTGAGCGCATTGAGCCTGTTGACGGTAAAACCACAAGTGCCTCAACTGCAGTAACGAGTGCCGTGGAATACACCGGCTCCGAAAAATGGAAGGGCTCGGCTCGTGTGGAATACCGAGTTAATTCCGGCAATAAGAGCTGGCTGACAACCTTGGGCACAGCGGTTAAGATATCCGAGGATTGGACAGCCCTAGATAAGGCGATATTGCAAATATCCAAGTCCGATATGGATACCCAGACGCAAGCACGGTTGATTATCGGTGCCGCTTACCGCGAGTCTAGTCGTGATCGGTGGAATGGATTGGCCAAATATGAACTGCGCTATGATAGTGCTCCAGACAGAATTGACGGCGGCACAGAGCGCTCTCATATACTATCTGCTGATGTGAACTATCAGCCCAACCGATACCTGGAGAGTGGCACGCATTTAGCAATGCGGATATCCGACAACACTCTGGGGTCGCTAAGCACAACGACAAGAGCGATGCTGCTGCAGCAGCGAATAAGTTTTAATCCATCACTGCGCACACAGTTGTCGCTAATATCCAGCAACTACTGGAATGATTCGTTGGGCGGCGATACCAGCTCCATCGGAATTGAGGGTGGATTTATGCTGCATCGCAACCTATGGCTGACTGCAGGTTACAATTTCTCGGGATTTGATGATGATAAGTTGGTTGACGGGAATTACACTGGGAAGGGAGCGTATCTGCGTTTACGGTTCAAATTCGATGAGTCGGTCATAGGGCAACGCCCTCATACGGATGCTAGTTCACCTACCGATGCCTCACCGGCACAATGATGCTAGTATTTCGCAGCTACACAATGGTATCTATACACCCAAATATAAGTACGACTGAAGGAACTGCTTAACTATGAGCACTTGCAATGTGAAATTCCGGCCTGTGTTATACCTGGCGTTGGTGTTGTCATGGCTGCTTGTGATCACTACCCCTGTATATGCTGTTTATGTAAAGCGATACACGACAATTGCTAACGGCGGCATGACATATACAGGCAACACACTGGGCTTAGCTAAAGCGAACAACACCAATAATCCTGGTACAAACGGATCGATAGGAGCACTCATCACTACCAACACGGCGTTGAAGGTTCGTAAATATCCGGCTGGAACGACTTTAGAGTGGACACTAGATTATTCACGGGCCAGTCTAGTTATTCCTGCAAACAGCACCATTTTATACGCAGAACTTATTTGGGGCGGTAGTTACCGATACGGCACCCAGAACCTGACCACAAGCATAAATGACCCCATATCATTTATAACGCCGCTTGGCACATATACCATTAGCCCTGATCCGGCCACCGAAACAACATTAACTGGCGATTACTATTACATACGCTCTGCTGATGTCACCAGCATGGTTAAAAGCGCGGGGGCTGGGGTCTATACAACGGGTAAAGTACCCGGCACAACAATCGATAGTGAAAATAACGCTTACCAAATAT
>CAZFLA010000238.1:0-2582 GCA_964519405.1 uncultured bacterium | reverse complement strand
CATGACGTCTTCGATGTCTGGGGTATCCAGCATCTTCAGGTTGTGCTGTGCAAGCACGGTTCTTGTATCTATCTTTTCTTTAACGGTGAGATACAAGCCTGTCTTGAGGTTCACACCGTCATCACCCATAGCTTCGAAATGGCACCGATCAATTAGGATGTTGCCAGAGCAGCCAGCAAGGTGTATACCATCGGCGCCTAAGCTTTGATAAGGCGATGCACCGGGGCGTGGAATTGCGGTTAATCTAGTGAACTCACCATCATGACAGCGTCCAATGGTGAAGCCCATACCTGGTGAGTTGTATAGCGTGATGTTATCAAGCTTCAACTGCTTATTGGCATGGGTGCTGATGACTACACCATCGTAGACATGATGACGCAGCATGACCCAACTGCCAACCTTCATGATGGTCGGGTTATTAAGTGTGCAGCGAACAAGCTGAGGTCCAATATGCTGCAGTTGCGCGACATTGTAATACTCATCTGCGCCATGTTTCTTAGGACGCTTCGTAGCCGGATCATACTCCATGACCGCAGTGACTTTAGTCTGTCGTGCTATCGGATATTCGGGATGCACCATCGCTTCGAAGTATGTCGGGGTTACCACAGTGATGGTTCCCATACTGTGAGTCATCTCTTCATAATCAACGACCATGTTTTTAATGGTAATCCGCTCGCAGTTGGTAACATCAAAGAAGTTGACGATAGCATGGATGATGAACTCGGAACCTTCACCATCTATGGTGAGATCGTGAATGCCATGTAAAGCAGCGATGCAGTTATTTGGAGATGTCGCAGGGTAAAGATCATATTTCCCTTTTGGTATCGTCAGATGTGTGGCTTTGGATGCCACGCATTTGTCAATGGCTTGCCGTAGTGCCGGGGTCGCATCTTTACCGGTGTTCGCAAAATTCCCGAATTCGCTTAAGGTAACTTTCTTCACTGTTATGCTCCTTAATATGTACAAATATCTTGTAATGAACTACTTAACGCGGTTGCGTTCGGAAACAACCTCGTCTGATTGCTGATGTGGACCGTAGTGAATACTTTCTTTACATGCTTTCGCTTGTTGCTGCTTGATGACTGTATTACCAGTGAGCTTCACATGTTTACTAGCATCTATTTCGATGGCATACGCTCCGCGTGGGATTGTTGCGGAGACACAAGCATTGCGAATCACATTGTTTGTGATGGTGATATTGTCACCGCCGGCTGACAAGATAGCGCAGTTATCAGCACCATCTATTGTGTTGTGATCAAATGTGATGTTGTTGAACACGCCAGGCAAAGTAGGGGATGTCCACCCTGGCATCCATCCCCAACAGCCCAGAACACAATCATTGGGATGGATAAGTCCCACATTCTTGAATCTACAGTTCTTTACCACCACATTGCGCGGTGCTATCGATTCGTTAAAGTAGACAACTTCGTTGAATACCCAAACTCCGCCCATCGTGCAGTTTTCAAACACACAGCTATCGACTACGGTGTTGTGATTTTGAATCAGCATCCCGCGTGCCCGATTGTTTTTAACAGTTACGCGTCGGATGGTTGCTTTGCAGCATCGGCTGATATTGCCAAGCACCTGACCGACAGCCGCCTGTTGGGGAACAGCTTGTTCGAAATGCAGCTCATGCATGCCGTCATCAAGTAACTTGGAACTGGCAATCTTTACCTCACCAGCTTTAATGAGGGTTTCCTGCGGCATTAACTCCATCACATCCCCAGGATCGGGCAGGTCTGCATATTTCAGGCTATGTTGGGCCAAGACAGTATGAGGGTCAACAATCTGTTTGATAGTTAGGTACAAACCCGTTTTGAGGTTGATACCGTCATCGCCCATACCCTCAAGATGGCACTGATCTATATACATGCTGCCCGTGTTGCCTGAAAGGTGAATACCATCGGCACCCGAACTCTGGTAGGGTGACGCCCTTTTGCGCGGCTTGACTGTCAGTTTTGTCAACTTAACATTGTGACTATTAGCCACGATGAAATTCATTCCAGGTGCGCGATAAATGGTGAGTTTATCAAGATGCAGGTTCTTGTTGGACTGCGAGTAAAATACTACTCCTTCACGCGCACGCTGCCGCAGTAATACCCAACTGCCCACCTTCATCACAGTTTTCCAGTTTGTGAAACACCGCAGTTTACGATCGCCGATCGGTTGAACAGAGCTGACAAGACCATTTTCATCGGAGCCATGCTTAAGCGGTGTGCCTGTATGAGGGTCATATTCCATGACGGCCGCGAGCTTGGTAATGAACTTCATATCGTATCCTGGATGCACTGTGCACTCAAAATACGTCGGTTCCACCGCGGTGACCGTGCCCATACTGTGCATTTCATCTGTGAAATCCACTTTCATGTTAGTGATTTTAACATTACTCGATTGGTAGGTCACGATGAAGTTGCTGATACCATGGATGACCATTTCCGATCCGCGGCCATCTACGGTAAAGTCAGAAAACTGCTCTATGCTTGCTACCCGTCTGTCATATGGCGGTTGATCACTGCTGTAAAAATCATAGCGGCCAGGTTCAAAAACAAGCTTGCAGCCTGGTTTCTTGTGACATTCGGCCA
>CAZFLA010000237.1:0-2831 GCA_964519405.1 uncultured bacterium | reverse complement strand
AGCTTACCTAAAGCAGCAATGGCATTACTTGCTTTTCTTTCCTGCAAGAACCCAATAAGGGCATTAAGCAAAACCACGGCTAAGATAACGCCGAAGTCGGTATAGTCCTTAAGGAAGAACGTGACGACAGCACTGCCCAACAAGACGTACATCAGCGGGTCATTGAGCTGTTGTAGAAACGCTATGTAAGCGGGGATCTCCGCTTTCTTTTCTAGTTCATTAGCACCTTGTTCAGCAAGACGCTTTGCCGCGTCAGCTGCCGTGAGGCCTGTTTCACAGTCCGTGTTAAGGTGTTCGGCTACGGCATCAGTGTCGCAAGCATGCCACGGCTGTTTCATGGAGTGAGGCATATTATCTCCTTGATGTGTGTAATAACTATATGATACCGATGTTTTCCGCGCATTGGATGGATACGGTGAGGTACCATTTATCTGAACCGTGACGGTAATCTATCTGGAGATATAAAGGAGATTAGCGATGATTTCACAACCCATGGGAGAAGCACTTAACGAACAGATAAACAAAGAGATGTACTCGGCTTATCTGTATCTTTCGATGTCAGCTTGGTTTCACACTCAAGGGCTAGACGGATTTTCGCAGTGGCTGCGTGTTCAATACCTTGAAGAGGAAGCACACGCACTGCACATATATGACTATCTTATTGATCGTGACTATACGGTGACCTTAAAAGCAATTGATCAGCCGAAGTCCGAATGGAGCTCTGTTCTGGAAGCATATAAGGAAGTGCTGGAACACGAGAAGTATGTGACAAGCCTTATCAATATGCTGTCGGACATAGCTATAGAGCACAAAGATCACGCTACTCGCTCGATGCTGCAGTGGTATGTTGATGAGCAGGTTGAAGAGGAAAAGAATGCGTCCGACATCATAAACCAGCTCAAACTGATTGGCGACAATGGTTATGGGCTGCTGATGCTGGATAAGGACCTTGGTGCTCGCGTGTTTGTTGCACCTACATTCGGCAAAGCTGCTGCCGTATAATACTCTCCGGGTTTGTTCGTAATACGAGTATGCTGGAAGGAATTACCAGCATACTCGTATGAATATGTATAATGAGCATCGATAATCATACTCGACGCCTTTATAGACGACATAAATGAAATAGATGATTTGAGGTAATGACTGATGTCGAAACCAATGGACCGGTTGATTGGCTTAGTGCCAAAAGTGGGTATTCGCCCAACAATCGATGGCCGGTATGGAGGCCCTAGGGAATCACTGGAAGAGCAGACTATGGGCATGGCCAAAAGAGTTGCTGCGCTGCTGGAGCAGGAAGTCCGGATGCCAAACGGAAAGCCTGTGGAGACAGTGATCGCCGATAGCTGCATCGGCGGGTTTGCTGAAGCGGCTGCGTGCGATGAAAAGTTTGCCCGCGAAGGTGTTGGCGTATCGTTGGCGGTGACACCATGCTGGTGCTATGGATCTGAGACGATAGATATGGATCCGCTTCGCCCCAAAGCGATCTGGGGCTTCAATGGCACAGAGCGTCCAGGTGCAGTATATCTCGCTGCCGCTTTGGCTGGTATGGCCCAGAAGGGATTTCCGACATACGGTATATATGGACACGACGTTCAAGATAGTGATGCAACGGACATCCCCGAGGATGTAAAGGCTAAGATCCTGCGATTTGTTCGCGCTGGTATCGCTGTGGCTGAGATGCGCGGTAAATCATATGTTAGCCTTGGTAATGTGGCTATGGGTATTGCTGGCAGCACAGTTGACCCTGATTTCTTCCAGGAATACCTTGGTATTCGCTGTGAGTATGTTGACATGATCGAATTGGTGCGCCGTATGGAGCGTGGCATATACGACCATGACGAGTATGAAAAAGCGATGAGCTGGGTGAAGGCTAACTGCAAACAAGGTAAGAACCGTAACAAGCCAGACAAACAGCGAACCGAGGAGCAGCTTGAGGGCGACTGGTCACGCAGCGTGATGATGACACTCATCGCCCGTGACATCATGATTGGTAACCCCAATCTCGCCAAAGCGGGATATTATGAGGAAGCTCGCGGCCGTAATGCCATCGCCGGAGGATTCCAGGGCCAGCGCCAGTGGACGGATCACCTCACGAATGGCGACTTCATGGAAGCCATGCTCTGCAGTTCCTTCGACTGGAACGGCATCCGTCAGCCCTATGTATTCGCGACAGAGAACGACAGCCTTAACGGCGTGTCGATGCTGTTGATGCATCTGCTAACTGGAAAGGCCCAGATGTTCAGCGATGTCCGCACGTTCTGGAGCCCTGAAGCCGTGAAACGCGTGACGGGATACAGTCTTGAAGGTCACGCTGCTAACGGCATCATCCACCTTATTAACAGCGGCGCCAGCGCTCTTGACTACAGTGGTGCCTCAGTCTGTGGTGATCAGCATTGTGTAAAGAACTGGTGGGAGATGACCGATGCTGATGTGAAACAGTGCCTTGATGCCACGACTTGGTATCCTGCGAGCACGGAATACTTCCGCGGCGGTGGTTACTCCAGTAACTTCGAAACTGTTGGTGGAATGCCCTGCACAATGGCTCGGTTGAACCTAGTTAAGGGATTGGGCCCCGTGCTGAGTATTGCTGAGGGCTACTCGGTGGAGCTGCCAGAAGAGGTGAACTTCACCTTAACGGAACGCACTGACCCAACATGGCCAACGACATGGTTTGCTCCTCGCTTGACAGGCACAGGTGCTTTTGTTGATGCCTATAGCGTGATGAATAACTGGGGTGCTAACCATGGCGCGATTAGTTATGGTCACATCGGAGCAGATCTCATCACCCTAGCTAGTATGCTGCGTATCCCGGTTGATATGCATAATGTGGC
>CAZFLA010000236.1:0-2839 GCA_964519405.1 uncultured bacterium | reverse complement strand
CATACGACGCTAAAAACAACGCGCTGGCGATAGCAACCACTGGAAAAGTGGTGACCGCAAAAAAGGTAGGTAAATCCACCCCAACGGTAATGAAAAAGAAGTAGATACCGCTGTTTATTGCCTCTGCAGACAAATCTAGCCTGCAGGCTTCCTAGCATCCGAATAAGCACAACAGCCGCACCCGATGTAGTATCGCGGTGCGGCTGTTGTTCATCGGTGGCGGAGATTACTGCTTATAGATGTATCGTGCGCGGCCGCTTGGAGCGGTGTCACCCTGCGTCCATGCGCTGATGATGTCTCCGCCCTTCAGGCAGTTGTCAGCCCACTTGAACTGCAGATCCACAGCCTTTGTGGCGAAGCCCAACAGCTTTCTTGGGATGATGATCATGAGCTTGTTGCCGTCTAGCTTGTAATCAACGCTGGCAAGTTTACGCCACTTCCATCCGCCTTCACACACTTCCAGAACGGCTTTGCTGGATGGGCTGATGCGGTTCACAGCGAATTGGTAACCCTCCCAAGCTGGACCATGTCCGGTGCTGATGAATAGCTGCATCCATTGAGCATCGGTTCGCGGCGATATCTTTTTGGTGCATTCCACGTAGAACACCAGGTTCTTGGCATCGCGGGCGATTTTGCACATGCGGATGTCATTGCGTCCAGACTTGTCCGTGTAGTGCAGTTCCTTGCCGATGCCGTTATGGTCGCGAGGCAGTATCTCGCCGGTGGCATCAAGGTAGGTAGGGCTTACTTTTTGCCATGCTGCCCATGATGTGTTCTTGTTGATGCTGATTTCTCTGCTTGCTTTAGGAACCGAGCGGGCACCCTTAAAGCGGCGGATGTAGTTGACCATCTGGTAATAATAGTTATCGGTATGGCCGCCCTTCATGGGCTCGATATCTCGCGAATACTCCTGGTCGAACTGGTCGACGAACATTACAGGCTTCTTGATGCCGTTAAACTCGCCGAAGCGCATAGCGATCCATTCGTTCCAACCGGTAATGAAGATGAAGTTCGGATCCTCTTTCAGCGCATGTTCAAACTGCTCCGCGAAGTTCGGACCGCGGTCCACTGCACCTGGGCTGGTGTCGCGGGCATCATTATGCCAGGTTCGGCCGTATACCCGGTCTCCCTCGCTCATGCTGCCAAGGCGCCCATCGATACCGTTCTGGGCGGTGCCGACAACCATCATCTCATTTTCGCCTTCGCTGTTTTTGTACATGCGCTGCGGGTACTTCTCAAGCCAACTCCATTGATCTGGGCCAGTGGGGTTACCGAAGTAGCTTGGCATCGGTTTGCGGAATGTAAAGAAGTCCTTCATTTCATCGGGAACTTGCGCTTTGTCTGCCATGATAAGCGGCTTGCCCTTCCAAACCCACCACAGATCGCGGTAGAGGCCTGGTTTATATAACTGCTCCCACAACTGGCCCAGCGAGCCCATGGGGTTCCAGAATGGGCACAAGAATGCAATTTGGGGTGTCTTCAGCCCTTCCTTTCGCATCTGCGTCCATGTCTCGCACAGAGCTTTCCAGCTATCGGGGTAGGTTGCGGAGTTGGTCACGTCGAAAATCACCACATCGATACCGGCATCAGTCAGCATGGTGGCATGGCGCCTTAACACCCATGGGTCGGTGTTCAGGTAATACCCATACATGGGTTCACCCCAGTGGTGATATGCCTGCATAGGTCCCCATACTGGGCTGTTAGGATTCTGCATGGCGTTTGGATCTTTAGCCAGCGCCTTGGTGACGTCATATGGACCATACTGCAGATCAAGCCACAAAAAATAGAATATGCCGACGGCCTTCTCTTGCCGCGGCTGCGGCACATCAGGTGCTGTCAACAGGGTACGGCCTAAAGCATCGGTGGCTGCCCAGGTATCAGGCATGGTATCTATGGTTTTGGCCATCACGGAACCTCCAATCAATGAGAGTGCAAGAAGCGAAATGGGAATGGCGGGCTTCAATGGTCTCCTCCTTCGATATGCTTTCTGCATCTTGGCTTATAGTTCGCCGAAAGCTGGTGCTGTTCCTGCCTTGTGAACTCAGTGAAGCATCAAGCTGTTACTTGATATTGTGCGACAGCCTGCGGAATATATAGATGACACTATATTTCGTAAGGTAGGTCGCAGTGTAATGTATACAGTGGGTATTGATGGCGGGGGGACTAAAACGGAGCTTATACTGGTCGGTGATGACGGCCAGGTGGTTGCTCAAGTTAAAGCAGGTGGTTTGAACAGCAACTATGTTCCTGAGGAACAGCAACGGGAGCATGTTCAGGCGTTGTTAAACGAGTTGTGTTCGCAGTTCAATCAGTTTGATGATGTAGCCGGTGTGTATACCGTGATGGTCGGCGGGGAGTTTCATAACATTCTTCAGCGATACTTCGTGAACGCTGAAATCTCCAGTGTCGGCGAGTATCTCTGTGCCTTAGCAGCTGGGGGCGATTTGGAGCCGCGCGGTGTGGCTATTATCGCAGGTACCGGCAGCGGTGTGTTTGGATGGAACGGCATGGAGAACCATTTTGGCGTTGGCGGCTGGGGTATGACGCTTGGTGATGAAGGCGGTGCAACAGACATCGCAGTGCAGGCATTCAAGGCGGCGGTTCGTGCTCAGGATGGCCGCGGTGCAAAAACCGAGATTTTGCCTGAGATGATGCGCTTCTTTAAGATGGAAACTTTGTGGTTCATGCCTCGTGCGTTAAGCCATCAAATTATACTGCGACATGAGTTTGCTGCGTTCAGCGCAGTTGTGGGACGCTTGGCCAACGAGGGCGATGCTGTGGCCCAGCGGTTGATGCGCGAGGCGGGTGAAAGCTTGGCTGCCGACGCTGTTTTTGTGTG
>CAZFLA010000235.1:1097-2843 GCA_964519405.1 uncultured bacterium | reverse complement strand
CAGGCCTGCGCTCTAACCAACTGAGCTACACCCCCATGATCTTGGAGTGGTGGAGCCAACGAGGGGACTCGAACCCCTGACCTACGCATTACGAATGCGTCGCTCTACCAGCTGAGCTACGTCGGCCTAAAAAATGGTGCCACAGGGCGGGATCGAACCGCCGACACCGGGATTTTCAGTCCCGTGCTCTACCAACTGAGCTACCGTGGCATGAGCGAACAAAATGGCGGGGATGACGGGGCTCGAACCCGCGACCTCAGGCGTGACAGGCCTGCGCTCTAACCAACTGAGCTACACCCCCGCATAAGGGAGTCATGGTGGGCTGAACAGGACTCGAACCTGTGACATCTTCCTTGTAAGGGAAGCGCTCTACCAACTGAGCTACCAGCCCTCGTTAAGCCTTGTTTCATGCTTACACGCAGGAGTTATTATGCCAAAGCTGGCGGGGTTTGTCAAGCCATCAAAATCAGAAACAAAAAAAGGTGCCCCGAAAGGAGCACCTTAGACGGATATTGACACTCAACAGACGCTCTACTGAAGAACAGCACCTCTGTTGGCGCTGGTAGCTAGCCGGGCATATCGCTTCAGCCAACCGGTGAGGTTACGATCAGGGATCGTAATCCCTTCAGCACGCCGTTTGGCGATTTCCTCATCTGACAATTGAGCCTCAATACGGCCGTTTGGTATATCGATGCTGATGATATCACCATCTTTCAACAGACCAATTAAGCCACCTTCAGCAGCCTCTGGGCTAATATGGCCCACACAAGCACCGTGAGTGGCACCGGAGAACCGTCCGTCTGTTATCAATGCCACAGATTCGCCTAAGCCTTGCCCCATGATATAACTTGTCGGTCCGAGCATCTCCTGCATACCAGGGCCACCCTTAGGTCCTTCAAACCGGATGACTACGACATCACCTGCATGAACTTGCTTGTTCAAAATACCTTCGCAAGCCTCTTTTTCGCTGTTGTATATGACAGCCTTGCCCGTGTAGACAAGCATGTTCTTCGACACGCCAGCAGCTTTAACGATGCCGCCATTTTCGGCAAGATTACCTTTAAGAACAGCTAGTCCGCCTGTCTTGCTGTAGGCATTATCTAGATGTCGGATGCATTGGTCATCCTTGATCTCGCAGTCTGCGATGTTCTCACCTAAAGTCTTGCCAGTTACGGTAAGACATGATGTATTGAGCAGTCCAGGGATCTTGCAGATCTCTTTGAGGATCGCTCCGATACCACCGGCATTGTGAACATCCTGAACATGGTATGAAGAACTTGGGGCCACTTTGCAAATGTTGGGCGTAATCTGGCTGAGTTCGTTAATTCGGTTAAGATCATATTCAACGCCAGCTTCATTACAGATAGCCAATGTATGCAATACCGTGTTAGTTGATCCACCCATAGCCATGTCAAGAACAAATGCGTTATCTACGCTGTTTTTGTTGACGATGTCAAGCGGCTTGATGTCCTTCTCAATAAGCTGCATGATGGTAGCGCCGGCTTTTTTGAAGAGCTCAACACGCTCTGGGTTGAACTGATCTTTTGTCCCCGCAAGAATCGTGCCATTACCAGGTAATGCCAAACCCATAGCTTCGCACAAGCAGTTCATACTATTGGCTGTGAACATACCAGAGCATGACCCGCAGGTTGGACAGCTAACATCTTCAAGCCGTTTTAGCTGCTCTTCAGTCAGCCTACCGTTCTTGTATGCTGCGACACCTTCAAATACGCTGTTCAGATCTAA
>CAZFLA010000235.1:0-1087 GCA_964519405.1 uncultured bacterium | reverse complement strand
TCGGCTGCCAGTTCTTTGAGTCGATAGTCGTTCAAAGGCTTGCCATCAGCATCCACACCGGCAGCCATAGGTCCGCCAGATACGAAGATCGTGGGTATGTTTAACCGCATAGAGGCCATGATCATACCCGGCACAATTTTGTCGCAGTTTGGTATGCACACAAGCCCATCAAAATGGTGTGCTTTCACCACTGATTCCACACAGTCGGCTATCAACTCTCTACTGGGTAACGAGTAGTTCATACCGGAGGTGCCCATAGCGATACCGTCATCTACACCAATCGTATTGAATTCGAATGGCACTCCTCCGGCTTCGCGAATAGCATCTTTTACGATTTCTGCAACCTTATTGAGATGCACATGTCCTGGGATAATCTCGATAAATGAGTTACAGACGCCGATAAATGGCTTCCGCATATCTTCATCGGTTACACCGCATGCCTTTAATAGTGAGCGATGCGGAGCTCGTTCGAAACCACGTTTGATGGTATCACTGCGCATTTTTTGCGCCTCCTAGATTCGGATTATATAATTGTAGTATATCTCTACTCATCATTGGCTTCGACTAACGTTGGGAGAACGATGAACACTAATCGCTTTGCTGCCATAGATCTAGGATCTAACTCATTCCTCATCACTATCGTAGAAACTAGCAACCATGGCATCCGCACCTTGTATGAATACTGTATCATCACACAAATATCAAGCGAATTGGGTGGTGATGGTGTTATTTCTGCACATGGTATTGATAGGGGATTATCTGCTGTCATACAGTTCCGTGCGATTCTTGATAACTACGAAGTCAGCCGCATATCTGCTGCGGCAACAGCCGTGTTTAGGAAGGCCATCAATGCCGATGTCTTTATAAATGCCGCAGAGGTAATACTCGACACACACATTGATATCATCTCAGGAGCTAGAGAGGCGCAGCTTAGTTACAAGAGTGTGATCTGTGATCCCGTTATCGGTCAGAGCAAGGATGTATGTATGGTAGACCTAGGCGGAGGCAGTGCCGAGTTCGCTTTCATGACCGGCAATGAAATGTCGTTGAATAGCTATCCCATTGGGGCTATTGCTATAAAGAATGA
>CAZFLA010000234.1:0-2863 GCA_964519405.1 uncultured bacterium | reverse complement strand
CATTTCGCTCCGGCAAAGATAATCATACCATCCTAAAACACCCGTGTCAAGCCCTTCCAACATATTTTTCAAAAATACTTCGAAATTCACTGTTTTTGGGGTAAATCGGCTGATTTTGCCCCGAAAAATAGCTGAATCCTGAATTTCAGGCTCATTTTCGGAATAACACGATAATACAACGCAACACTACCATTTATGTTTGATTTATGAAATACGCTTGGGTAGACTTCAATTGATAACTGAATAGTGCCGATCACAAGTCTGCTGGTTCACCAGCAATTTGGGGAAGTCCGGTGAAAATCCGGCACAGTGCCGCTACGGTGATCCTACTTATAGTGTGGAAAGTCCGAACGCCAGCTTGTGATCAACCAGTATCAACCCTTCGCGCAAAGGGGTGTGGTTTTCGGTCTTAATAACACACCCTGTCTTGATTACAAGGCAGGTTTATTTTTAGACCCATTAACACCCTCTGCCTGATAGCGAAGCAAACAAGAGTTCACTTATTAGGAGAGAATTACCGCATGACACACCGTAAAGTCAGTATCTTACTTCTGACAGCAGCTGTTACCTGCATGATCTCATCACTCGCGCATGCTAGTGTTGGGTTAAATGCATCCGGTTGGAACACACAAAGCCTTGGCATTACTGGCGGCGAGATGGCCGTTAGTGACAGCGGACTTTTCGCAATCGCCCATGACAACTTCTCCGGCGGAGCCACGATAGATATCTATGATAAATACTCCGTCGGCAGGCAAAAGATCACTACTGTGGAAGCACCTAGCGGAACAACATTTGGCACATTTGGCGGGCTGGTTTGGGTAGACAACAACACCCTCGCCTTCACAGAAAACAGCCAGACAAATGCCGCCTGGAGCTTTTCATTAGCATCGGGAACTGTCTCTGCATTGACCGACATTAACGCGATAGCCGCACCCGCACAAATCGCCTATGCCGGCGGCAACAGTTTCTACGTGGTGAATGCTTCATCACCTGGCACAGGCGGAGTTTCACTTATCAATAATGGTCAGGTCACCACCTGGGCATCATCCATCGGCACCGGATATCTCGGTGGTATCGCCGTAGATGATTCAGGCAAAGTATATGTTGGAGATACTAACGACCCGTTCTTCACAGGAAACTCAGGCAACATTCTTGAACTTGGCAGCAACGGCCAGATGTTGAACACCATCTCTTTGGCAGCAGCTGCCGGCAGCGGATGTTCCAGCGTGTTGTTACTGTCAGACGGCAGCCTCCTAGCCACCACAGGCAATACCATCGCAGAGGTGGTCAACGGTGTTGTGACGAAGTGGGGACAGTTCGACGGCAATTACGACTACGGATATGGGTTGACCAATGCCAAAGATGGTTCCATCTTGGTAAACGGCAGTTTCGCCACCCCTGGAAGCGTTGTTGCCGCCACCCCGGCACCAGAACCGGCTTCACTGGCTCTGCTGTGTATTGGCATAACAGCGCTAGCTGCACGCCGCCGCAAACTCAACGCCTAAGGACTACACCATGAAACCAATATCTGTGCTGTTATGTCTGTTTGGGTTGAGCCAGAGCGCCTGGTGTTCCGACTTCGCAACCCAAGTATTGTCGTATACGCAAGGTGCCAATCCCCCGCGCATCGATGCCTCGAAGGCGCTTGGAGCGCCGTCGACCACAGCAACACCCACGGTGCCAGAGATTGTGGATGTTGTGAGTGTGGGTGTTGGCGGAGAACTGACGCTGGGGTTTGACAGGCAAATACCCAATGGCGATAAATATGACTTCATAGTATTCGGCAATGCGATGTATCAGGGCGGCAGCACCAACTATGTGTTTCAAGAACCTGGAATCATCGAAGTGGGTGTTGACGCCAATGGCAACGGGTATGACAGCAGCGACCCATTTTATCGCATCAAAGGCTCCGACAACCCTGCTTACAGCATGGGAGCGATAGACAGAACCAAAAATGTGACCTGGGGGTATGCTGACTGCACGCCGACCGACGGCACAGGCAACCCGCGTCTGCCAGATGACCCGTACACTAACGGCATCACTCAGGGCTCTGCTGGCGGAGATGCCATCGATATCGACTGGGCAGTGGACAGCGAAGGGATGCCGGTGAAGCTTGATCATGTTGATTTCGTCCGCATTATTCCTGCGTTAAACACAGCCGGATTTTCGCCCGAAATTGACGCCGTCAGCATTGTGCATAACGCATCCACCCTGTATCATGGTCAGATCTCGTTTTCTGCGGTATCAAAACCATATCCCACGTCTGTAACCGCGCTGCAGGCTACAATCAGGACACAAGATACACATCAGGTGCTGGACACCAGAACTGTTTACACAGATGCTCAAGGTGTCTACAGTTTCAGCACTCCCATCAGCACAAAATCGGAGTTGATCCTGCAGGCTCCGGGGTGCCTGTCAGCCCTCGCGTTGCTGGATCCCAACTCCGGCGATGCCGTCAATGTCTCGCTCATACGGGGCGATACAAACGGCGACAACCAGATAAATTTATTCGATTATGTGGAGCTAGACAAAACCTTCGGCAGCAGTGATTCGGCTTGTGACATCAACCTCGACGGACATGTAAACCTGTTCGATTACGTTGAACTAGACAGCCACTTCGGGGCTCTCGGCTGCCAGTAGTTTCCTCCCCTTCCCTGGCAGCGTTCTCCCATTGCTGCCAGGGATTAAGCTCATGACGATCAGCAACTTATCAACCTATTTCAACAGTTCCTCAAGTAGCGGCAGCGCCTCTTTGGTCTGATTGCCATATCCACCAGGCGCTTCGTTTTGGGTATCAAGTTCAAAACCTGCCCATTGGTAAAGCCGTATCGCACGATGACTCCATGTTTGTGTGGGTATAAAC
>CAZFLA010000233.1:0-3011 GCA_964519405.1 uncultured bacterium | reverse complement strand
TGACCGGGAAGCATTACCGAGTTATCTGCTTGTAGACACAACCAAGTTATTGCCCCGCAGCAGATATACATATATAGAACGACGCCTGTTCGATACCACATACTCAATCACCGAGATAGTTAGTGAAAGTGAATGGGCGATTCGGCTGGCTGAACGGCTATTTAGCAGAGAGAAAGAAACAAGGTCGGAGATAAGTGCAGATGAACTTCAATTGTTGGTCTCATTAGCCAAGAGGGGGATGGGACTAGTTGACGAGGGAATGCAGTTATGGCCTGAATGGAGTATATGGCCCAAACTTCCTAAACTCGAAAGGCAAGAAAGCCGACCGATGGTTCGGGACTTCACCGCTACCGAAATCCAACAGATGATGCAGTGCCGATTTCGGCATTACGCCCGATGGCTGCTCGGTTTACAGTTAGGTGAAACCAGTGTGATGACAGTGCAAGGGCGTTGGCTTCATGAGGTGATGCGTATTGCGCTGACCCAACATCAAGATGATGTCGCCACTTTGTTGAAAGAGGTATCAGAACAGCAGCCTGCGGATGTGCACCATGGGGAACACGAATTGCTGTTTGAAGATACCGGCAAATTGTGTGACAGTATGCTGCAGCGTGAACACAACATATACTCGCAGTTTGCCTTAAGTCCACAGCACTTCGAGTTGGTATTCGGGCATGGCGATGAACCGGGGGTATCAACTGCCGGGCCTAAGCAAACCGAAGTTAAGCCTTTGCTATTTCCCTTGAACGAGGGGCATATGAGGATAGCCGGCAGGCTGGATCGCGTTGATGTATGCAAAAACACCGGACTGGCTGTGCTGGTAGATTATAAGCGTAGTGTGACTCGTGACTGGTTCGACAAAATCACTCAAGGTGAAGATATTCAGATACCCATATACATATCGGCGCTTCAAAACCTCTTTGAATTGAAAGTAGGGGCTGTGGCGATAGACTCAGGCAAGACGGATTCGCGGTATCGCATTATCATAGCTCAAAACACCGATCAAGAGTTCCAACAGCGGTTATGGCAGCGATCAGAAGAGGGTGCTGTCAGCAGGATTGGGCCGGATATGTGGTGGCGAATGATGTATCAGAACGTATCATCTCGGCTTAAACAAAGTGCTTCCATGTTGGCTGAGGGCGACATCCTGCCGACACCGGGTGAATGGTGCAGCGGCTGCCATTACATGCATTTCTGCCGAACGCAGCTAGGGGCTCGAGGTGCCATCCATGATGGACAAGCATACCCTGTATTCGGCGAGATACCGTAACCAAGTTGATAGTTGTACACTTTCTATTAGAAATATAACATGAATATATGGCCTCATCTTGAGTGTGATGAGGGGTATTGGGAGGCGACATGAGCGAAAGATTATGGGCTCCGTGGAGATTAGCATATGTATCCAATGCGAAGAAGCAGAAGGGATGCATTTTCTGTGAGAAGCCTGAACTAGAGGACCAAAAAGCGGGTTGGGTGTTATATCAAGGTAAAGATGCGTTTATCATGTTGAACGCATTCCCATACAGTAACGGGCACTTGATGGTTGCTCCTAGGCAGCATACCGCCAACCTAGATGACCTTAGTGTCGAATGCATGACTGAGATTATGCGTCTGGTGAGATTGTGCGTAAATGTGCTGAAGAGTGCTTATAATCCAGATGGTTTCAACATCGGCGTCAATTTAGGCAGTTCTGCTGGTGCAGGTATCGCTGATCACGTTCATTTTCACGTGGTACCGCGTTGGAATGGTGACACAAACTTCATGCCAGTAGTCTCCGGTGTGAGGGTCATTCCGCAGAGCTTATCCGATACTTATGACCAGTTAATGAAAGTTTTACTGCAATTCGAGTCCGAGGGTCTCTTGAATGACGTCTGATATGAGGGAGCTAAAGTTAGCGGGTCTAGACGAGTTTCGTCAAGATGCGTTGAGCTGCACCCGATGCGGGCTTAGTCAATTACGGAAGAATGTGGTGTTTGGCGAAGGTAATCCGGATTCCCCGTTGATGATCATCGGCGAGGGACCGGGAGATAATGAGGACCAAACTGGGCGGCCATTCGTAGGTGTCAGCGGTGCTATGCTTGATAGGGCATTAGCTGAAAACAACATGGATCGACGGCATGTATTTATTGCGAATATCGTGAAATGCCGTGCTCATGATATGGTCAATGGACGTGCAGTAAATAGACCTCCTGATCTCGCAGAGGTTGATGCTTGTAAACCATGGCTGCTTCGGCAGATAGAGGTAATCAAGCCGTTAGTGATCGTGTGCGTTGGCAGCCCTTCGGCAAACACACTGATTCATTCGAGCTTTCGGATAACGAAAGAACGAGGAATGTGGTTTGAAAGCGAATATGCCGAAGCGATCTGTGCTGTGCTGCATCCTTCATACATCATTCGTAATGAAGGACCGCACGGTTCGGTGCTATACCAGCAACTCATTGATGACTTGGGGCTGGCCCGTAAAAAAGTGATAGAGATCAAGAAGGGGTTGGCGTCCGGCCAGCCTTAGAATTGCGAGGCGTAAGGTGGATGAAACAGTAAAGATTAGTCCCATGGAGCGGACAGAGTTGATATCTCGAACAACGATGATGGCAGCTCCGGCATCTCATTCTGTGGTTTGCATTTCTGGTCGTCAGATACTAAGTGCATATGGCGAACGTGAGCACATGCTTGTGCAGGTAACAGGAGGTGCTGGTCAGCTTACTAGGAGTTCTGCTGTAAATATCTGCCTATTGGTCGATAGGTCGGGCAGTATGGAAGGCGCCCCGCTGGAGTATGTAAAAAAGGCATGTGAGTATGTCGTCAGGAACATGCAGCCGCACGACACTCTTTCCATAGTGACATTCGCTGAGAGTGTTGATGTGGTGATGCCCGCCCGGCGAGTGGTAAACCCCGATTTAGTGATGCAGCACGTCAACAGCATTACTGTTGGCAACACCACGAACTTGTATGATGGTTTAGTCATGGCAGCAAATCAGTTTCGCGGCGATAATGCCGCCGTAAATCGCGTG
>CAZFLA010000232.1:2526-3034 GCA_964519405.1 uncultured bacterium | reverse complement strand
GCGCGATGTTTAACGTGCGGTGGGATGAGCTTCCTGCTGGATCATACGATCGATGGCTGGCGAATGACGGATCATACGATGAATACAGCATCAAACGCTACCTGAACAACGGCAATAACTATATGGAACACAATATCGTGGAGCGTTTCATGCAACGGCTAAATGACGGTGGCGCGTTGTATTCGTTTTATGTGGCGGGCGGAAACACATGGCGGAAGAATGCTGTATTTTGTGATACAGATACTCATCTACTTAATCCCATCTACATGGATGGGGGCTCCGATGGGTCAATACTTGAGGGGAATGTGATATGTGCCCCTGGTAAAGTGTGGGATAACGGCGGTTCTGGCACCAACAAATGGATTGCCAGCAAAACTAAGTTTCCAAGCTATGAGTTGGAATCTGATTGGGTGAATAATCGGTTTAACGGTGGGGAGATACCAGCTTTCCCATTCATGCTGGAGGTTCCATACAAGGGGCTGACACCAGAATATCGGTTGCTGGTGAA
>CAZFLA010000232.1:0-2516 GCA_964519405.1 uncultured bacterium | reverse complement strand
GTTAAGGAGATTGCCAAGAAGGCCGCAGAACAGGGTGGGTGGATCAACGCTTCAAAGCCTGTCGGATTGGATATGTAGCTAGTGAATCTGTCAGCCATTGATGGGAGCATCAATGGCTGACACTCTGATCGATAGAAGGATATCCCCATGTGTGTCTCGAACACTATGGATGTTAGTGATCATTCTGAACACATCATGAGGTGCTGTCCATGCGGAATTTCGCCCACTTTGCCACCATACTGGCAGCTGCTATTCTCTGTCAACTAAGCGCACAAGCGGTGACGCTGTATGTCAGCCCGTCGGGAAACGATAGTTGGACAGGCACTTTGAGTAAACCGGATAACGCGAAAACAGACGGCCCTCTAGCGACCATGGAGGGGGCTCAAAAAATCATCCGCAACATGCGCAGACTAAAGATCGTCCAGGAACCCGCTGAAGTAGTGTTCATGAGCGGACGGTATCCTGTGACCAAACCTGTGGAGTTCACATGGCTCGATTCGGGCTCTCCAGATGCGCCAATTACCTATAAGGCTGCCAAGGGGGCGTCGGTGTGGTTTGATGGCGGCAGACGCATAACTGGTTTCAAAGTAGGATCGGATGGCATTTGGAGGGTTAAGCTGCCCCAGGTGGCAGATGGTAAATGGTATTTTGAACAGCTCTGGGTAAACGGTAAACGTGCAATGCGAGCGAGAACACCGAACAACAGCAGCTTGCATATGGTATTTACGCCATCGGATGAGACCGGTAATGCCGACTGGGCTCCATTAATGCCTGAAGACGCGAAACCGTTGAAGACGCTTTCTGCAGAGGAGCTGAAGGAGCTGCAGTTTGTGATATACGAGAGTTGGGAACGATCAAGGCACCGTATCACCAGTATCGACGGCGATAATATCGCGCATCTGAGTATGCGACCTGCTATTAGTATGTCGTTTGGTGGGCCTCACGCAAGATATCATTACGAAAACGCGCGTATCTGCCTTGATGCACCTGGCGAGTGGTTCTTGGACCGAAACGGAGAGCTGTGTTATATCCCATTGCCCGGTCAGAAGCCAGCTAACACGGAGGTCATCGCCCCAGTAGCAGACAGCTTCATTTCGCTTAAGGGCGACCGCGAAAAGAACCAAGTGATCAGCAACGTTAGATTTGATGGCCTAAAGTTCGCTTATGCTCAGTGGCTCACACCCGAGAAAGGGTATGCCGACGCTCAAGCTGCGTTCAATGTGCCGGCTGTCATCACTGCCGACGGCTGCGAGGATGTGAGCATCACAAATTGCGAAATTGCACATATCGGCACCTACGCGCTGTGGATGCGTCAAGGATGCCGCAACTGCATCATACAAAAGAACTACATTCATGATATGGGTGCTGGCGGCGTTCGTATCGGTGTTTCGGAAGTACCATCGGTATCATATCAAAAATCAGGCTACGAAACGGGTTATATCAAAGTCGATAACAACATCATCCGACAAGGCGGCCAGATACATATGGATGGTATCGGTGTGTGGGTCGGTGAATGCGGCAATATCAGCATCACTCACAATGAAATCGCCGATCTGTATTACACTGGTGTCAGCGTGGGATGGGTCTGGGGTTATGGCGCTACGGCGACAGCAAACAACCTCATTGAAGATAATCACATTCACCACATCGGCAAGGGTGTATTAAGCGACATGGCTGGCATATATACACTCGGTATAGCACCTGGAAGCATCACGCGAGGTAACCGAATTCACGATGTGCGACGGTGGAACTATGGCGGCAGCGGGATTTATCCAGATGAGGGCAGTAGTGGATGGCTGATAGAAAATAACGTGGTCTACAACGTAGACGACGGCGGGCTCTTCCACCATTATGGCAAAGAAAACATGGTTAGAAACAACATATTCGTGGACTCTGCCTATACACAAGTATTCCTAGGGCGCGCAGAGGAGCACCTGTCGTTTTGGTTCCAGAATAACATCATCTGTTACAAAAAAGGCTCGTTGTTGAGTGACAACCTGCCGAATGCAAAGACCAGTTTTAATAACAACCTCTACTGGCAGCGCAGTGGCGGAGTTATTAAGTGCGGCACGCTGAGTTATGATCAATGGAAGTCTAAAGGCCAAGATAAAGATTCACTGGTCGCAGATCCCTTGTTCGTTGATATCGACAAACACGACTTTCGTTTGAAACCCAATTCTCCTGCGTTTAAAGTGGGCTTCAAGCCATTCGACCTTGATAAGGCCGGTGTGTACGGCGATACTAGTTGGAAGAAGTTGGCTTCGAGTGGACCGGTGCCGCAATCTGAGTTAAGTGGTGATAGTTCCTTGGTGTCAACACTTGGCGTTATACCTGTAGATATTCATGAAACATACGACAACTATGGCCCGTTGAAGTATCCCGCCAATGTGGAGATACAGGTCGAGGGCAAACCAGAGCTAATAACCCTCAGCTCGGAACAGGCTCACTCAGGAGCAAGGTGTGTAAAGATTGTCGATGAGGCGGGGCTTCAAGCCGATTACACTCCTCACATAGTC
>CAZFLA010000231.1:1969-3176 GCA_964519405.1 uncultured bacterium | reverse complement strand
AAAATGTTTATGGATAATCCTCTGCACATTCGCCAACCCGATGCCAGTGCCGGAAAACTCCGCCTGCGAATGCATGCGTTGAAACACACCAAACAGCTTCTGAGCATACTGCATATCGAAACCGACCCCGTTATCACGCACCGAAAAGACATACCTCTTGGGCTCTCTGCTGCCTCGAATCTCTATGACGGCATGCTCACGTTTCTGTGTATACTTGACGGCATTATCAAGCAGGTTCATCCAAACTTGTTTGAGCAAAGCAAGATCGCCAACAACCGCAGGCAGCGGAGAGATATCCCAGCAGATATCTCGGCCAGCCGTATCAGACTGCAGCCCAGTAATCACCTCCTTCACGAGGGCATTCATATCTAATGTGTCCAGACGCAGCGACTGCCTGCCTGTGCGCGAGAACTGCAGCAGATCATCAATCAGCGCACCCATTTGGCGGGCGGCATCAGAAATTGTCTCAAGATAATGCTGCGCTTTGTCGGGCAAACTGTCATGATAGCGCTTGTTGAGTAAGTCGATGTAGCCATCGATATGCCGCAATGGGGCACGCAGGTCGTGTGATACCGAATATGAAAAGGCTTCTAGTTCCTGGTTGGCATCTTGCAGCTGCGCGGTTCTCTGAAGCACTTTTTCTTCAAGCACGGTGTTGAGATTACGCACCTGTTCTTCTGCACGATTTCGGGCGGTGATGTCCACAAAAGTCACTACATAGCTACCGTCTATACAAGCTCCCGACATCAATACATCCTTAGTGCTGCCGTCTGCACAGGTGATGGTGCGAGGCTGTTGTTCGGTATCGGTATGGTTCATTTTCGCTATGGCAACAGCATCACTCCACTGTGACTGGGCCTCTTTGCGGTATTTGGGATCTGGATAAGCTAGCTGCCACCATTCATCCAGAGTTGGTACCATCTGCTGCGTGTATCCAAATCTTTAATGAACCGCTCGTTCCTGAAAGTGATAGCACCGTCCTCATTCACACAACATATCGGCGATGGTGTACTCTGAAGCAGCACACGGAATTTCTGTTCGCTTTCGGCTAGCGCTTGTTCGGCATTTTTTCGTGCTGTGATATCTTGAACCATACTAAATGCATAGTAGGATTTATCTGGCCTACTGTAGATGCGTGATACAGCGCGATTACCCCATATAACGTCGCCATTTTTTGTGATATATTGTTTGTCTGCGACATGCTGGC
>CAZFLA010000231.1:0-1959 GCA_964519405.1 uncultured bacterium | reverse complement strand
TTTATTCGCCCATCGCGAATGTCTTCAATAGTCTGAATATCCGTAGATTGAAATTCCGGAACGGTCACATCCATGACAGTAAGCTCAAGCAACTCCGATTTTGAATAGCCTAACATACGGCACATCGCTTTATTGACATCCATGTAGCGCCATGTGTCTAGATTAACCATGGCCATACCCACCGGTCCCTCTTCAAAAACCGTATGGAAGCGTTCTTCCTTATTGGATATCTCTTCATGCAGTTCGCTTTGCTTCAGCTTTTGCAGTGTCATCTCCGATATCAACTGGGTCATATCCAGCAAAAACCCCATTATTTTTTTCACATCGTCTTCAGAGACAATAGGGATTTGTTCAAGCGCCTGTAAATACTGGTCAACATCAAAACCATATTTGCGGGCCTGCTGTTCAAACCAGTTCCGATCCGGTGGTTCAAACAAAAACTGACCGGAGTATAGATTAGCGATGTGATGGCCGTCGATAATAATAGGAACGGCAACGTCAATCAAGCCGTTCATGCAGCGATAACAGTGGTAGCGCTCACCCGCAGCAAGCTTGCCTGCGAGCTTCATATCACTAACAGTACACAGATTTGATGTCTCGGGGTGAACTCGATGAAACTCGGTACACATGGACCGCCAATGCGAATGCGTCATCACGCGGCCTTCTAAGTCAACAACCGCGGTGACAAATCCTGTGCATTTACTGAACTTATCGAGCAGTGGTTCAATGACCGAAAAGTCAATTAGGTTCAACAGCCTTTTTTCCACGTCACCCCTCGTTAATGAACACCCTGGCGCAATTCACATAATGACAACGGTTGATAGATAGGCATACCGGACAGTGTTACCGGCTGGATATAGCTGTGATATTATAGATGATACCCTTTACTTCGGTGATTGAGTCTCCATTTTGGGTCGTAATACGAAAATAATGGTTCAATTTAACATGTATCTGTAACACATCGGTTTGCTCCATCGCAAATCGGAGCGGCGATTATCGTTAATCGCTAACGAAACTAAGCACACTTGAGTAATATACACGATGATGCGCGTTTGTCTACACCTTATCAGTGCATTGACTGGCTATCGTAAATACCGATTAACACACAGATGTGATACCCTTTCATTAGGTCAACACACTTATACACCGAAATTGAACACCGAGGAGGCATCGTGAACACAGACATCGTCTACCCACGGCCTAACGACCAGCAGACTGTATACCTAAAGTCAGTGATCACCAAAGCTAATATCTCTGTTGGTGAGCACACAGTATATAACGACTTCGTGAATGATCCGCGGTTATTTGAAGTGAACAATGTTTTGTACCAATACCCCATCAACCATGACCGTTTGGTGATTGGCAGATATTGTTCGATAGCCTGTGGCGCGAAGTTTCTATTCAACGCAGCAAACCACACTCAAAAGTCGCTGTCGACCTACCCATTCCCGATTTTCTTTGACCAGTGGTCACTGGATGTTAAAGACATCACCAATGCCTGGGACAACAAAGGGGATATCATCGTCGGCAATGATGTTTGGATTGGCTACGACGCCACCATCATGGCAGGTGTCACTATTGGGGATGGTGCCATCATCGCTGCACGAGCAGTAGTAACCAAGGATGTGCCTGCTTACACCATTGTTGGAGGTGTGCCTGCGAAACCGATAAAGCGCAGGTTTGCAGATGAGGTTATCCAGCAGTTATTAGAGATTCAGTGGTGGTTCTGGGATGATGACAAGGTTAAGGCCCATATTTACCATATTATGAACGGCAACGTTGAGCAGCTTAGCTGCTAGAACTCACTTCATACAAAACCACAAATATATGTATTTACGGAAAATGTTAATATCCGTCCGATATTCTGCAGGATTTCCCATTTTCAATGGTGAACCATGTAACGTATTTCTTAGTTTTCCGTTAGAGGAGGCTACCTATGGCCCGTGGGATTTTAAGACC
>CAZFLA010000230.1:0-3242 GCA_964519405.1 uncultured bacterium | reverse complement strand
CCTACAGCATAAAACCCACCGAGCCTCAGACCGCCAAGCATTATTGGAAGCATCGCAACCAACAGGCAAACTTTGAGATATATCCGCTTAACTATGGAGATGATATCTTGTTCCACCTCTTAATGATATACCAAAATAACTGCCAACATGCTATGCAGATCACGCTTATTTCTGCTTATTTCACGCGATCTACTGTGCTCAGGTTGATGTTGCCTGAAAGCGTATGACGTTATATAGCCACCATATGCCGATGTAACACTATCGATAAGGTTTTATGGTAGATGTGTGCGTAAATATCTACCATATATATTGGTAAAATATTACCGATATTACTGGTCAATTTGCCTATGAATTTGGCTGCGCTTGGCGTTGGCATGGCTACATATCATCGTTGACTGTCAACTGAACACATAACGGTTGAAATAACTAAAGGGAACAACGAGGCGATTTCTTCAATCAAAACCACTATGAAAAACACACTCCTTACACTCGCGGCTTTGTTTTCAGTCTGCGTGTATGCCCACGCTGAACCTGCGGTCTCAGCAGCATCAGCAACCTCAAGTTCCATTAAGCTTGTGCTGAGTGCACCTGCTCAGCAGGTGAAACTTGTTGAGATGCGGCCCTACGAACAACCCGACGCCACAGCCGGATGGACCATCAACGGTGCAGTATTATCACCATATACTGGTTGGTTGAATGTCAACCCTTCGGGATCCGCAACAATGGTTGCTCCATATCGCGTTAGGGCAGAGATGGTTCCTTACTTTGCCGCCCGCGTGCGCAATAACGGATCCGCCAGCGCGTATATCTACCTGAGGTTTGCGTCAAACGGAGTTACGAAACAAGCCACATTGACGGTTCCCGCAGGCGGCTGGCAAACAGTCCGAACCACCCTCTCAACATTTGGCTCCGACTGGTCAGGATGGCGCAATGTCTCCTTGGTGATGCCATCTGGCAGTGCTTTGGACTTTAGCTGGGCCGCATTCACCGATAAATCGGCATTTGCCGGAACCGGTAACCGCGGATATGATCGGTTATGGAAGTTTGGATATCCAGACAAAGTCATCTGGGAAGGTCAAAGTCAGCAGACTATAGAGATTCCGCGTTTCAACAGCGGTCAAGATCGGATATACAACAAATTCCAGCTGGTAGATGCCGATACAGGCGCTCCATTATCATCGCCGCGGTACGTTACGGATTTCTCGCAGGCTGGTGAGCTTGCTGATGACCTGGATGACGGCTGGTATACCGAAGGCGCAGGCAGCCAGTTTACGGTCAGCGGCGGTGTGATGCAGGTCAGTTTTGGTAATCCGCCCAGCGGACAGGCGTTTGACCCCATCATTCGCAATGAGCGATACTATGTGAACGCCAGTAAGGTGAAATACCTAACGATAAAGTATCGGATGAGTGTTGCTTTATCGGGCAATATGACTTTAGGTGTGTTTGGATGGTCGCTTGATGGAGGCGCACTTGGCTACACCAACAAGAGCGTCCCGTTGTCATCCTCTTGGCAGACAGTAACCATCCCATTGACAGATATGGGCAGCAACTGGAGCGGACGGCGCACTATTAGGATTGATCCGCTTGATAACATCGCTTCGCCAGCCCCATACCTGAGCAGTGTGATGATGATTGACTACATTGCCCTTACAGCCAACAGCAACTACTCTGGCGGGGATGTGCAGCCGGGTGAGATCGTGTGGGATTTCGGTCAGCTTGCGCATCGCAGCACAACATTTGTGCAGAACACCTCACCAAAGGGTCTAGGCCCGGTGATTGACTATGATGATGCAAAGACACTGGGTGTTCAAACAATATCTTATCCCTTCCTGCTGAATGGAATCATCGGCGATGCCAGCAGTAAAACTACATGGACCGTAGACGGCGTAAAAGTACCGATCAACATGGGCTATGTATACAGCATCGATGACAATGTGCAGAAAGCTACCGATAGAGGTATGCGTATCTTCCTGCTGCCGGTGAACAGCATCCCGAGTTCGCCCAGCAACGACTATCCGCTGCTGCACCCATTAAGTGATGTGAAAAATGCACCGAACCATTTAGGTGCGTTCAACACCAGCGATGAGCGCTCGCTGTTGAGTTTCCGAGCGGCGATTGAGTTCATCATGTCTCGCTATAGCGACCCGCGGGTCACCATCGGTAAATGCGGCGACTTGGTACTCGGCAATGAAGTTCAGAGCCATTGGTATTGGCATAACTTAGGCAATATCAGCCCTGATTTCGTGATTGAGGATTATTATCGCTCACTGCGCGTGAGTGATATCGCCATGCGCCAAACCAACGATAATGAAAATCTATATGTGTGTTTGGATCACTTTTGGGCAGGTCAGATGTCAACTGATACCACCACCTGTATGTCTGGTCAGTATTTAATGAACGGCATCAACAACTGGTGCAAGAGTGAGGGCGACTTGCCATGGGGTATGGCGGCGCATCCTTATCCTTCTAACCTGCTGCAGCCCAAGTTCTGGACTGACGGCTCGCAGTCGACATTTGCTCTTGATACACCTAAGATCACCGCGAACAATGTGGAAATGTGGCCTGCAGTGCTCAGTCAACCACAGTTGCTGTACAACGGACGACGCAGGAAACTGGCATTCACGGAACAAGGTATGCATACCCCCACCAGCAGTGACGGCCAGACGATTCAAGCCGCGTGTGTGGCTTTGGGATATTACAAGATCGATAGAACACCGGGCATAGAAGCATACAACTACTTTGCTCAAGGTGATTACCTTGACCCGTCTGGTTTGCGCATCGGCCTGTGGACACACAAGGATGGCAGTTCGGCCACATTCGACCTTGGCACCAAGAAAACGAGTTGGGGTATATACCAGGCTTGCTCTACAGCAGATTTCAAAACAAAGGCTAACTTCGCTTTGAGCACCGCAGGGTATAGCTCATGGTTGAAAGCAGAACCGCTGCGCACGGAGCTGGCATTCCGGTTTAACACAGATACAGATCTGTTTGCTGCTACTCATGATGTGTCCAACCTTCGGGCTGAGAATGGCATCATGCGTGGTACATCAACCAGCGGTGACCCCTTCATGGAGCGGCCCAAAATGTGGCTGCTGCCGAATCTTTTTTCAAAGATATACATTCGGATGAGGGTTAACGGCGGATCGCGAGGGCAGGTCTATTTCGCCACCACATCCGAACCGGCATATTCGGAAGATAAGTCGGTGAACTTCCCATTAATTGCCGATGGATACTGGCACGAC
>CAZFLA010000229.1:0-3309 GCA_964519405.1 uncultured bacterium | reverse complement strand
ACCAACCCCTAAGCACAAAATGGGCCATATTACCCCCTCAACTGCGGAAGTTGGGGTAGTCCTCAAGCCATGTGGTGAGGTCGTTTTCCTTTAGCCGTTCTAAAACAGTGGCGCCATCTTTACGGTTAGCTACTATGATATCTTCTACCGCAAATTGATCTATTAGTGCAGTGGACTGTGTCGCGATTATTATTTGTGTTTGCGATGACGCGCTGATGATAAGTTCCGCTAGAAGAGCTATTGCAGATGGGTGAAGGCCCAGTTCCGGTTCATCAATGATGATAGTTGATGGTGGATTAGGCTGAAGTAATGCTGTGGCAAGGCAGATGAAACGGATTGAGCCATCAGAGAGATGAGTAGGGCGCATCGGATAATCATTAAGGCCTTTTTGTCGCCAATCGAGACGTAATTTTTCATTGGAATTTGGTTCCAGTATAAAATCATCAAAGAATGGTATTACCAAACGAACAGAATCTAAGATGCGTTGGTAGTATTCCTGATATCTCTGTCGCAAACCCAACAGGTATGGAGCAATGTTAGCACCATCAACAGCTAACGATTCATTATGGTTCTGTTCTTGGTAACGACGCATACCAGATGCGACACTTGTGTCGTGAAAATGGTAGATTTTCCAGGAGCATATCGCTTCGTATGTGTACCATGATGCTCCATGTACTGACTGTAGTTCTGAATTATGTCTGTCATCTAATAAAACGGGGTTGAAGTTGCCGCTTCCTAAGTATCTTGTTGAATTCCGTGGAAACCAATGCCGTTCCTCATTGTTAATCGTAAAAAATCCGTCTGGAGTAGGCACAAGGTCAAAGTCATAACCATTATCGCCAAAAACCATCTTAACGACTATCGCACTTGTTTGTTTTGGACCACCATATAAATACGCATCGGCATTACCCGCGATAAGTTCCTTTAAACCATCGATCTTCATCATAGCCGATATCATTTGAAAAAAGTCGACTAGGTTGCTCTTACCTGACCCATTTGCACCGATAATGACATTTAATCTTCGCAGCCCGAAATTCTCTAGCTCGCGTATAGATTTGAAGCCTTTTATTGTGAGATTATCTAGTGAATGGCCCATGACTTAGTTGCGTTCCTTGTCCTACATGAATTGTCTCTGGATATACTCAGTGAGTTTTCTGCCATTGAGCTGTATATGTATTATTTATCATAAACAACCAAATTGGTATGCGATATGGGCAGAAAGATGATGTTGCTATAGCAGCAGAATGAATTACAAAATGCCTTAGCAGTGTGTAAACCCGCATGCCACGACGTCGCTCGTTCAACTCACCAAACCTACCGCTGCTTACACACTGTCTCCCGGTAAAAGAAAGCCTGTGGCTTCGGTTATGCGGTGTTTCAGATATCATATACTTACACGATTCTTTGAGGTATTATCATGCCATCCAAACCCGAACAACCAAAGTCGGCACGCAAAAGTGTGAGCTTGCGAGCCGTATTGCTAGGATTGATACTAATACCAGGCGTCGCCTGGTTTAACATGAGTGTTGAAGAAATCCGTTATGCCGGACAGCCCAGCACCGTTGCCCCGATGCCGCACATCTTGGCGTTGCTGCTGGTATTAGTGGGCTGCAACGCGCTGGTCGGCCGACTAAAACCAGCGTGGAAAATGAGCACCGGCGAAATCCTGACTGTATACTTCATGGCTTTCATGGGCGCATCGATGAGCTCGCACGACCTCATCGCAGTTATGACGCCTACCCTTACATATGGGTATCAATATGCAAACCCTGCCAACAACTGGGCACATGACATCTTGCCGTATATCCCCAAATGGATGGCCGTCAGCGACAAACATGCGCTGCAGGCATACTACATCGGCAACGTCAACTTTTGGCAGCCAAAAGAGATGGCTGTCTGGGTAAAGCCGCTTTTGATATGGTCAGCCTTCTTTAGCGTGCTGGCATTTGGTACATTTTGCCTAGCGGCGATACTGCGAAAACAATGGACAGAGCGAGAGCGGTTGAGTTACCCGCTGGTGCAGTTCACCCTGGAGCTGCTGCAGCCTAAACAGCCGGTCTTCCGCAACAAGCTGTTCTGGATAGCCTTCGCCATCGCTGCGCTGCACGATTGCTGGTTTGGGCTAGCCTCGCTGTTCCCAACGATTCCGATACCGTATACCCGCATGATCCAGATAGAACAATTTGTCACCAGCCCTCCGTGGAACTCCATCGGTTGGACTCCTTTGACCTTCTTCCCCTGGTTGCTAGGCATCGGCGTGCTGCTGCCTACCGACCTATTGTTCTCGCTATGGTTCTTCTTCTGGTGCTGGAAGCTGGAGCCGGTCATCGCCGCTCAGTATGGCTGGAGCCAGATACCGGGATTTCCATATGTGCAGCAGCAGATGATAGGCGCCATCTTTGCCATCTCTGCGTTTACGATCTATATGGCGCGTCATGCCTTGGCGAAGGGCTTTTCGGCGATCTGGCGCAAGAGCGATGGTGAAGACGCCAACGAACCGATGGCATATCGCTGGGCGGCTTGGGGCTTCATCGCCTCACAACTCGCGCTATATGGCTTCTTTAGCTTGGCGGGTATGAGCGGTTGGATGATCTGCGCGGTGTTATCGCTCTACATGTTGATATCAATTGCTTTCGCCCGTATGAGGGCCGAACTTGGTGTTCCCGAAACCGAGCAGGGGGAGGGGGCACCTGACCGGCTGATCCCTGTGCTGTTTGGCAACTCCAACATGACGAACAATGATATCGCCATGATCCCGTTCATTCATGGCTTCTGCCGCGGATTTCGAAGCAACCCCATGCCGTTGGCTGCTGAAAGCTACCGTGCTGCCGAAAGGTCCAACACAAACATGCGGCATATGTTTGGTGCGTTGGTTTTGGCCACTGTTTGGGCTTGCGTGTGCGCGTTCTTTATCAATGTGGGGCTGCATTACCAGTATGGCGCAGCATCAAAGGCGAACACGCCTTTTGTCAGCCTGATATTCGGCAGCGAGGGTTACACGCTGGCGCAAAACACTAAGGCCGGAGTGCTTGGCACCATCCGACAGGGCAATGTCATCATGGCGATGTTGGTGGGATTTGTTTCAACCCTCGCCTTGTATCTTGTGCGGCTGCAGATGGTCAGCTTCCCGCTTCACCCGGTAGGCTTAGCCGTCAGTGCGAACTGGGGCGGTGCGATGATCTGGTTTACCATGCTCATCGCATGGATCTGCAAAGTAACCTTGCTGAAGGTGGGCGGCTTGAAGCTATTCCAGCGCTCATTGCCATTCTTCCTTGGGCTAACGCTTGGCGAATGTATCATGGGCACCAT
>CAZFLA010000228.1:0-3332 GCA_964519405.1 uncultured bacterium | reverse complement strand
GACAGTAAGAATATCCGTATCAATCTGAATTCGGCTCCACCTGCCGGTTGTGTTGTTTGGGAGATTGCTCCCTACAACAACGCTCCTACCGGTTCCGTCTACAGCAGACCAGACAAGAAGAGCCTTGTCATCAGCAGATACGAGGGGCTTCGCGATCGTATTACCAGTGGTTTTGAAGTGAAATGCGACAGGAAATCACTGAAAGGCGTCCGGTATGCCACTGAAATAAAGGACATTAGTAAATATCAGGCTTCTTATCCGGTCGTTAAAAGTATCAAAGGGCTTCAAGTAGTAGACATCCCAGACGCTGTATCCTTAGGCGTAAAACACGCTGCGATCAACCTAAACCAAGGCGACCTGATGATCGCGAAACCTGAAGCGGGATGTATTAAGCACCAGCTTAACGGGCAAACATTTTACTTTGACGGACGTATGGTGACGAATTTCGACAAACGTGTCAAAGCGTTGTCATCAAATGGCATTCTCGTCACGTTGATATTACTGAATAGCCCTAACTGGTCTAAGCCTATACCTAGCGACATGCGTCAGACGCTTCTGCACCCAAACTATGACCCAGAAGGCCTAATTAGCGCATTTAACCTCACTAACCGCAAGAGCTTCGAATACTACGAGGCATTTATCGACTTTATCATGAACCGGTATGCCAATCCCAAGGGCACATATGGCCGCGCCTGGGGCATGATCATCGGCAACGAAATAGATAGTCACTGGGTTTGGGGAAATGCGGGGCTAATTGCGCCAGAGCAGTATATGCACGAATACACTAATGCTATGCGCACGGCGTACCTAATTGGTGCCAAATACAACACCAATTTGCGTGTGTATATTAGTTTGACTCACATGTTCAATAAGCCATACAACGATAATCCAAAGCAGACGCTGAGTTCACGCCGATGCTTAGAGTTGCTAAATGCCAACAGTATGCGTGACGGCAACTTTCCATGGTCTGTGGCTTTTCATCCTTATCCCGAAGACCTGCGCTTTCCAGACTTTTGGAACGACCAAACAGCAACAAACTCGCTTGAGACAACTACTCGCATTACGTTCAAGAACATCGAGTTGCTGCCTCAATTCTTAAACCAGCCACAGTTTACATATAAAGGCAAACAACGGCACATAATCCTTAGCGAGCAGGGCTTTAACAGTCTCAAGACAGACGACAGCGAGCAATTCCAAGCGGCTGCGTATGCTCTTGCTTACGACAAAATCAAAAAGTGCAAAGGTATTGACTCATTTATACTCCATGCTCATCATGACAACCTTGGTGAGTTTGGGTTGAACCTTGGGTTATGGCGGGTTGATGCTGCCAATAAAGCGATCAGCAAGAAGCCGATCTACGACGTCTTCCGAGATATCGATAGAGCCAACGGTCCATCGATATTGAAATGGGCGCAGACCTTCTTGACGAAAAAGATGAGTCGGCAAACCGAAGAGAAACTGTACTAATACCGCTGTTTCAGGCAGCTCATGAAGAACCATGAGCTGCCATTCCCTTCCAAACTTCTTGCACGCCTTCCCTGCTTTTTGCTCGTTAGCATGACCATTGCTACAACCCATGTCATTGGGCTCTTGACATCCCAACCAAAACCTGTCATCAATATATTCAGCATTGCTAGACCGGTCTAGCAAATCGGAGTGTCAGTTTATGAGCGACGGCTTACCTCAACAACCAAAAGTCACTATATACGATATCGCCAAAGCCATGGGATTATCCCCTAGCACCGTTGGTCATGCACTCAACGGCACCGGGCGAGTCAGCCAAAAGACCTGTGAACGCGTTGCCGAATACGCAGCGCATATGGGATATCGCCCATCGCTTGTCGCCAAATCCCTCTCGAACAGCCGCACAAAGACGCTGGGTGTTCTGGTGCCCATCATTGGCAACACGGCCTATTCGGATATGGTCAGTGGAATTGAGGATGCAGCGTATCAAAATGGATACAACATCATTTTATGCTGCAGCGAATTCGACCAGAGTCGTGAACACCAATATCTTGAGATGCTCTGCAACCGACGGGTTGAAGGAATTATCACAATCCCCTCACGTAGGGTAAGCTCACACCAAAAACAGATTGAGCATCTGCTGCGAATACAACAAGGGGGATTACCCCTTGTCCTGCTGGAGCAGAATCTTCAAGAGCCGATGCTGCCGCGGGTTGTGATGGACAACTTCGGTGCCGCCAAACGCATGACTCAGCATCTGATTTCGCTGGGGCACCGGCGTATCGGCTTTCTGCATTTGGGCTACGAACAAACCGACTTCGCCGGCAACGACCGGTATGCCGGTTACCGTGCTGCCCTAGATGAAGCAGGCATTGAGTTTACCCCTCAGTGGTACGCTCAAGCGGCAACTATCTCCGTGTATGAAGACCAGGGAGACAGTAAATCGCAGTTTGAGGATTACTACAACGCAGCCGGAAAGCCGAGTGCGATTTTTGCCGTGAACGACATATTAGCCATCAAACTTATACAAGCGTGCCAGATGTGCGGGCTTGATGTTCCCAGCGATATCGCCGTTGTTGGGTTTGACAACATCACCGTATCTGCATTGATCAACCCGCCGTTAACAACCATCAACCAACCTGCAGTAGACATGGGCAGGAAAGCGGCTGAAGTTCTTCTGCAATATATAGCCGGAGACATCACAGAGCCTCAGCACACAGAGTTGAACGGTGAGCTTGTTGTTCGCAAATCGTGCGGAGCACCCTACTTCGGCGCATTACCGTCATCGCATTAGTAAAGGAGTATCAACCAAGTGAATAACCGTGCAACCGGCATCGAGGCGGATTATCAACAACGGAATTCGACTATCTCTTCGGGGCAGTTCCTAAAGAACACGAATATTGAGCTGATACATCCTTTTAAATCCGCACATTTCAAGCATGCTCTCTTTGACTTCGACGGCACCATCAGCCTGCTGAGGGCAGGATGGCCGGATGTGATGCAGCAACTGATGGAGCAGGTGCTGCTAGAAACACCCAGTTGTGAGCCTCATGACATGCTCTCAGAAAACATTAGTCAGCTTATACAGCGAACCACCGGTAAGCAGACGATCTATCAGATGATTGAGCTCTGTGCTGAGGTAAAGAAACGCGGTGGTGTTCCCCTGACACCAAGTATATATAAGCAGCAATACCTTGATATGTTGATGGCACAGATCGGCAGCCGTATCGAAGGCGTTAGGTCTGGCAAGACAGCACCAACTGATCTGCTTGTTGATGGTGCAGTAGAGTTGCTGGAAGCGCTGCAGCAGCGCGGGGTATGCTTGTATCTCGCTAGCGGTACCGACCAGGACTATGTAAAAGACGAAG
>CAZFLA010000227.1:0-3334 GCA_964519405.1 uncultured bacterium | reverse complement strand
CAAGATGGACGAATGTGCAAGTGCTTTAGTCAGCGTGATTGAAGGTGTGCGTCGTTGTGCCTTGTGGCTAGCTCCTTTCATGCCAGAAGCTATGAAAGTGATGTGGTCGCAGCTTGGTCTGACCGGCAGTCCTTGCGATGAACTGTTGTCTGAAGCTTCAGCACCACGATTTACCGCAGGGCATGTATTTGGACAACCTAACCCTGTGTTCCCACGTATTACAACGGAGGCGAGAGCAAAAATGAGTGAATCCGAAAACGCAAAACCAGTAGAAGCAGTAGCACCTGCGGCTCCTGTCGCAGCAGCTGCGGTAAAACCTGCATATGAGCCGAAACCAGAAATAACAATAGACGAATTTGCTAAGGTTGAGCTTCGTGTCGGCCGTATTATCGAGGCTGAGCGAATTCCTAAGGCCAAGAAGCTGTTAAAGATCCAGGTAGACTTAGGTGATCATCAGCGTCAGGTTGTGGCCGGTATTGCAGCCAGCTATGCTCCAGAGGAACTAGCTGGTAAATACATTATTGTGTGCACCAACCTGCAGCCTGCTCTACTGTGCGGTGTTGAGAGCAATGGCATGTTGTTAGCAGCCGATTTTGAGGGTAAAGCCGTATTGCTGACTCCAGAGAGCGAAGCAGAACTCGGTTGCCGCATTAAGTAATCGGGATTTCGCTGTGATTATAGCAGCGCGGGAGATCATATAGCATGGTTTCCCGCGCTGTTTTTGTTATTTTGTGACTTCTTTTATTGGTTAGGTAGGAAATACCAAAAGTGTAGTATAAATATCAAGTGTTACAAGATTTTAAATTGTTACTTGTTTGTTGAGGGATTGCTATATGAAAGCTACATACAGTGTTTTTCCAAAGTTTCTACGGCATCTTGATACCCATCAGCTGGCAGAACTCGTGCATGAAGTTGGGTTAGATACCGTGAACGTGGTGATTCGCGATGGGTATAGGGTTAATGAATCTAATCTTAAAAGTGAGCTGGCTTCCTATATCACGGATCTTAAGAGCGAAGGCATCAGTCCATACTTCGCGACCACTGGATACACTGCCGATTACCTAATATCAAATCCCACACCTCTTGCGATCATGGCCGATAACGGCATCACACAGTTTCGTCTAGGGTATTTTTGGATGAAGCAGGGAGATGCACGCGAGAGCCTGACGGAGGCACGGACAAGCATTTCTGAGTTAGCCAAACTCTGCGAGCGATACAAGATTCAAGCCGTTTACCAAGTTCATCACGGGACATTGATATCGAGTGCCTTTGCTGCCTATGGCTTAGTGAAAGACACTAATCCTGCCTACATCGGTGTGGAGCTTGATCCCGGTAATCAGGCGCACGAGGGATATGAAGCTTGGGACAAGTCGGTAAGCCTTCTTGCGGACTATGTGGTTGCCGTGGGCATCAAAGATGTAGCTTGGATTAAACAACGCAAATTGGATGACAGACCAACGACGGATTGGCGCAACCAATGGGTGGGGCTGAAAGAGGGCGTAACCGACTGGTATGAGCTGCTTCGAGCACTGAATCGGCAGAATTTTAACGGCACGTTTGCTTTTATGCCGTTCTATCATGAAGATGATTTTACGAAATTAGTTGAACAGCTTAAGACTGATGTTGAATACCTACGAAACGCTCAATACGAGGTGGAATCCGAATAAGGGGATGCCCCCCTTATTCATCAACCTGGAGGCCAGTTGAGCTTGCGCCCACCCAGCATGTGGAAATGCAGATGCATCACAGTCTGGCCTGCTTCTTCACCCACATTGGTCACCAGCCGGTAGCCGTTGTCAAGTTTGAGCATTTTAGCGACCTGGGCACTGACTGCCACACAGTGACCAACGAGTGCCTGCTGATCTTCACTAACATGTGCACTGTCAACCACATGTTGTTTCGGGATGATCAGCACATGCTCAGGTGCCTGTGGATTTAGGTCGCGGAAAACCAACACCTTGTCATCTTCATAGACAACTTGCGATGGTATCTCCTTGTTGGCAATCTTGCAAAATAAACAATCTGACATTGATAAAACCTCCATTCTTATGGAACGATGTGTCCTTGCATTTCACTATCGCCGATGGCTGATAGCTGCACATTAACGATGCTGCCGGAAAGACTACGGCTTGCTTCGAATCGAACTGGGATATAGTTCGGAGTAAACCCCTTCATTAACCCGCGTGAGTCTTGTCTGCCTTCTACGAGTACAGGCATGACTCTGCCAATGAAACGCTGAAGATACTTGCTGCGTAGTTCTTCGCAGAGAGCGATGAGCTGGTGACTGCGTAGCTCTTTGATGTCCTCTGGAATCTGCTGATCCATACTGAGAGCGGGTGTATTCGGACGCGGGCTAAATCGAAAAACATGGGCTTTAGCAAATCCCACTTCGTGGCAAACCCTCATGGTATTTTGAAATGCGGCGTCAAGTTCTCCAGGAAAACCAACGATGATATCTGTTGTGATGGCGATGTCCGTTATTGTGTTTTGCAGCATCCTACAGCGATCTATGAGCTGTTCAGAAGTGTAGTGGCGGTTCATCCGCTTTAACACCGTGTCATCGCCTGCCTGTAAAGGAATATGAATATGAGGGCATATCTTCGCAGATGAAGACATCAGCATTACCAGTTCTTCGGTGATATCATTCAACTCGATGGAACTCAACCTGATGCGTTCCAGTCCTGGGATATCACATAGATCTTTCAGCAGAGCAGAGAGGTTATCGGTTGTGCCAAGTCCATAAGCACCAACCTGAATACCCGTGATGACAATTTCTTTGGTGCCTTTTTGTGCAAGACTAAAAACCTCATTTTTGACGTCGTCAATAGGTCGGCTTGTCAGCTCGGGACGGGTTAGGGGGATGGAACAGTAGGCGCATCGGTTCGTGCAGCCATCCTGAATCTTGATGGTTGCTCGGGTACGCTTACGCTGGTCTAGTTCCGCAACACAGTGATCCGGCTGTGTAAGCTGCGTTCTGAACTCAGGAAACTTGCGAAGCACAATCTGCGGGGTGTTGTCTTTCTCGCCCAACATCCAGTAACCACGATCTTTGCATTAGGGTTGCCTTTTCTTGCTCTTTTAAGCTGCTGCAGTGATTTCTTCACAGCCGTCGATGTAACGGAACAGCTATTCACAAGATAAAGATCAACTTCATCATCAAAACGACATGGCGTAAAGCCTAATCGAGCGAATCTCTCAGATAGTGTCCGAGTTTCATATTGATTTACTTTACAACCTAATGTCAGTGCAGCGAATTTAACCATAACAAATATATTGTACCGTGAGTATGCTTCATGTAACATCGTAATTCATCATTTAGAAATGACACCGAAGC
>CAZFLA010000226.1:0-3457 GCA_964519405.1 uncultured bacterium | reverse complement strand
CGTCTGTAGCGGGTACTCATGGCAGTTATAGCTTTGTCATAGATGCCGCGTCACTTTCAGAAGGTCTTCACACCCTTTATTATCGTGCGAGAGACTCTTATGGAAGATACAGCACCACCAATTCCTGGATGTTTCTGAGAAGAGCATTAAGAGATACATCGATTGTGAATGCCGCAAAGAAACTGGAATATTGGTTTGATGCCGACTGTAAAAATGTATATACACAGCCAATGGATAGTAACAATATCGCTGTCAGCATCAGCACCACAGGTTTAACCGAAGGCCTGCATACCCTCTATTATAGAGTGAAAGACAAGGCAGGCAACCGGAGCGCACTTTCTTCATGGCTGTTTTATGCCAGTCAGATACAACATATAATCCGAGCTCTTCCAGTGTGTTGGTCTGCCACTGACCTTCACCTTCCCATACGTTGCGGCAGGTGTGCACTAGGATTCTGCCAGGTTCGTTCCAGGCTCGAATACCATCGGTAGCTAATCCAGGGAAAATGGCGCTTGATAGGTGGGTTAGGGTTACCGCTTCGCTGCCATAGTTCTCTATCGTGGTAATCACCTGAACCACCGGCGTGCCTTCGCTGAAGTGATACTCCACCTTGGCCTTCAGCCCTTTTTCGGCATAAGCGTAGTTGATGACATAGGCATCATCGCTTTTCTCTTCGCTTTCCAGCAAGAAGCGCCATGGGTATTCGGTAAAGCCCGTGTTGGCAGCGTTCATGAAGCCGTAGCTTTCACCGGCGACCGCCATCGCAAACGGCATATTACCGAAGCTTTTCCATATTTCCGAACCTTTATTAATAGTATTAAGAGTCAACATCACAGGGCCGTTTGCGCCCCGATCCCACTCTATACGCATACCTTCATGATCAATTGAATATGCAGACACTAATACGACTCCTTATTGAAGAATTCATAGTCATGTTATATTCTACAGATCATACCTACAGAATCCTGCCTAACACCGCATCCACTTTCGGTTTTGCAACTATATTACCGCATGTCACTAATGAACACACCCATTACCAGGCTAGGTACGGCAGCGTTGATGGTGCGGTGCAGTGACTTCCTTGTTAAACTGAAAATATGGATAGTATCAGGCCTTTGTACCAGGTTCGACGCAGCACACGGCGTCGTACCTTCAGCATCAAGGTGTCGGATGCTCACGGTGTGGTGGTGTATGCCCCGCAGAGGGCCTCGGATAGACAGATCGCCTGTTTTGTGTTGAGTAAACGAGAGTGGCTGGCTAAAGCTATCCGGCGAGTGAATGAGATCCGCGACCGCAACCAACTGCCCGCATTTATGGATCGTAAAGACATCCTGTATCGGGGTAATCGCCATAAACTGGTATTCGCCACTGGAGCGAGTACCGAAGTGAGCTGTGCAGATGGCTGCATCACAGTTACCGTGCCCGCGCAAGCCACAATTGAGGCCTATTCCGAGCTGCTATGGAAGACATTGATGAATTGGCTTCTGCAGGATGCGATGACCACACTGAGTGAGATGCTGCGAACACGGGCTGCGCAAATGGAAGTCAGTTGGCGCATGGCATCCATCAAAGCGATGAAAAGCCGATGGGGCAGCTGCAGCATGAACGGCAATATCAGCCTGCACTGGGCCCTTGTGATGGCCCCGCCAGTCGTTGCCGATTATGTGGTGGTTCACGAGTTAGCCCATCGCACCCATATGAACCATAGTGATGAGTTTTGGATGTATGTGGCGCGCTACCTGCCGGATTATAAAGCACATCGTAAATGGCTTAAGCAGAATGGGTGGGAGTTGAAGTTATGAGTGCATTATTAAGTTTTAATGCGGTGACATATACCTTAAGTGAAGGGCGTAAACTAGTGGCTTCTGGCGAGGTTAAGGCCGGTCAGATACTTCAGGTGACGGGTGTTAGCGGAAGCGGCAAAAGCACGCTGCTGAGGATGTTGGCCCGCTTGCTTCAGCGAGAGTCGGGCACCATGACTTTCGATGGTCAGTCCGATACACACTACAATCCCCAATTGTGGCGCACTAAAGTGCACTATCTGCCTCAGAAACCTGCCATGACCTCTGGCAGTGTATGGCAGAACATTATCTATCCATTCACGCTCAAAATCCGGCATGGCATGGTCATCCCAGATAAAGCAGCAGTTCAAGCACAGCTTCAGTCGCTTGGGTTAACCTCAGGAGTGCTCGATCAAGAGGTAAATTTGCTGAGTTGGGGTGAAAAGCAACGTGTTGCACTCATCAGAAGCTTATTGATTGATCCCAGTGTGCTGCTGCTGGATGAACCAACGGCTTCTCTAGATGCCGATTCACGGCAGATTGTGATGGAGCTTGTGACGCAGTGGATTGCTGGTTCACAAAACCGGGCCGTGATTTTGGTTTCGCATACCGATGAAGATATTCCGGGTGTGCCAATAAGATACCTAAAACTGACATAATATGCTGATGATAGGCCATATTGTGCTGGAAGCTAGCCTCAGAGCAAAATGAGTGATGGCATAATATAAAGGTAGTCGGCTCTTAACCTTGCCATAATAAGGGATTACAAACTTGATCATTCTCGCCGCTAAAGCTGCCAACAGTGTTGGCACTGCCTCATCGCTCTTAGGGCATCTTTCTATAGTGATAGCAATACTCATGCTGGCTGCTGTTGGTTATTACACAGCAAAAGCTAACAAAGGCAAAACAGTCATCGCAGAGGAAGATAAAACCGATGGCAGCGTACCGGTATGCGACGAGTTTTGGGCGCAATCGCGCGAGCTTGGCAAACTCGTAGATGAGTTTGATCAAGATGGTGTCCATGTTCAGGTATATTCGATGTGGGTGCAGATAGACGGCATGATTACCTATCATCGGGCGTTTTGCTTTCTGCCAGGCTACCCTGAGCCGTTCCTGGTATTTAACCTCGATGGTACCATGGGGTGTTTCTTCTTCAGCGTGCATAATCACAGACGCCGAATTGTTCATTCGCAAGTGCACAGTGATGTTTCTATGAAGCAGTGGCAGCGATGGGCGATGCTGATGCTTCCTCTTTACTATAAGCGCACTACCGACTAACTGCTGTTTCAAACTTAGGCGTTTGCTGGTAAGCAGACTTCGACTATGTGTGGAGGGCCGAGTATGTTTGCAATGGTTATGCCGTTTATATTGGGCATAATAGCAGCATTTATCATGGTTTGTATCACCTGGTCGTCGCGTCATACCCGTACCGGCCGCTATTTCATCCAATTTACAGTGATCATGCTGTGGTGGAGTGTGTTTTACACGCTGGAACTTATCAGCACGAACAAGACTTCCGCACTGTTCTGCGCGAACGTTCAGTTTTTGGCGATCGGGCTATTGCCTGGATGTTGGTTTCTGTTGGTTAGAGCTCACCTCGGAATGCCGTCACTGTCCGGGCGAAACAAACTGCTGTTGCTGCTCATGGCGTCGAACACTATCGGGGGTCTGGTAAA
>CAZFLA010000225.1:1405-3478 GCA_964519405.1 uncultured bacterium | reverse complement strand
GATTATTCCGTATCATATAAGTATGAAATTTGCTGATTATCCTTTTCGTGCAGAACCTGTAGCTGCTCTAGATCGCATTAAGCTGATCGAAAATGGAGAGCCATTGGTTGATGCGGCCGACTACTGTCCTGGCTTAATCATACATGAGCAGTGTATCCCACTTGTGAGGTTGGGAGTAGCGCAAAGATTGAACCAAGCCAACAGCGCACTGCCGCATGGGCTGCATCTGTGGTTGAAGACGGGATTACGAAGCCTAGAGAGGCAACGCCAGTCATGGAATGCGCATTTTTCGAACCTGCAAAAAGAACACCCAGAATGGCCGAAACACACGCTATTTCGCCAGACTAACCGGTTCCTGGCACCGCTGGATCGTAAAGCTCCTCCTGGTCATGCAACCGGAGCCGCAGTAGATGTGTTCCTGATGGCAGATGGAATGAGACCTGTTAGTATGGGCTTTGATCTGCACAACCTTAAGTCAGTTGCTACCACATATATTCATCCCGATGCGGAAATTAACGCTGCTCGTGAGTTGCTGTTTGACGTGATGACAGACGCTGGATTCAGCAACTGCCGTGATGAGTTCTGGCACTACAGTTATGGGGATTCGGGCTGGGCTGTTCGGCAAGGCGAAACAAGCTGCTGCTACGGGCTTACTTCCGAGGCGCAGATGCCCGACGCTGAATTGTACGCCATGATAGCCAGCCGAAAAGAGCACCAAGCGACCCACCAACAATAACATCGCTGGGGTAGTGCAGCCCTCGGTAAATGCGAGACAGCATCACCCCGATGGCGAGTATCCAACTGACAACAGCAACCGTCTTGTTATGCCGTCCGAAGATCATTGTGATGGCCATGGCCATGGCTGCGGCACTCCAACTGTGTCCTGATGGGAAGGACAGTGAGGTCAGGTGTTCATCTGGGGCGACAAAGAAAGTGTTCGCCAGTGTTGACGGCCTAGGACGATTGATGATCGCCTTGGGTATCTGCACAAGCAACCCGCTGACCCACGCCAGTAACATTACCTGCAAACCGCGTTTGACTTCATCCATAGAGGTCATCAATGGCTTCACTTGCGCTTGGACATCGGTTGGTAATGATGCCAGCGTTCGCTGTTGATGATTGACCCGCTCGCGCCAACCGCACCACACGATGAGTATGAGAATGATCTGGGTTTCACCGCGGCCTAGCCAACTGAGTAACCAAGCCAGCGGGGTGAAGCCGCCGTAGGTGCCCCAGTGCCAACCTGTGTTGATAGCGTGGAAAAGACGTTCGTCAAGCTGCTGCAGATAACTCAATAATGGACTCCAGGTGGTGTTCGATACAGACCTTATACATGCTGCTACAGCAGTTTGATTGTCTGTCGGTAATGTGTTGGATTGATCGACAGTAGTTATTGTACCGTGTATTAAACTCTGCTGCTTTAGTGATGCCAGGTAACCAATGCACATCGTTTGCGATTGTGTGTCGTTATAATGGCAACTGGGAAGCGAGCATATGGTAAGATGAACATAATAGAGCTAGGCCGAAAATGCTTAGCTGATACCTCTTAGGAGCGGTTATATATAATGTCTGAACTTCGTTGGCACCCATACCTAAATGAGTGGGTGATTACTGCTACGCACCGTCAAAACCGCACATTTTTACCCCCCAAGGAATACTGCCCTACCAAAGATGGCGGCCTTGAAACCGAAGTGCCATATACCGATTATGATATTGTAACTTTTGATAATAGATTCCCATCAATGCAGTCACCTGCACCAGAACCAGCGGTGGAAGCATTCCCGTTATGCCCAGTCAAACCTGCCGATGGCGTGTGCGAGGTTGTTCTTTACACAAGCCGTCACGATGGTGAGATGGCCGATATGCCTGTTGTGCAGATCGCCAAGCTTATAGAGGTTTGGGCTGACAGGTACGACGAACTGGGGAAACTACCCGAAACCGAATATGTGCTCATATTTGAGAATAAGGGACCAGAAATCGGCGTCACGATCTACCATCCACACGGGCAGATATACGCTTATCCGTTTATCCCGCCAACACTGCAGCGAGAAGTCCAAGCCTCAGCGGAATATA
>CAZFLA010000225.1:0-1395 GCA_964519405.1 uncultured bacterium | reverse complement strand
GAGTTAGCTGATGGCAGTCGTGTTGTGGCAGAGAATGAGCATGTCGTGGCGTATATACCTTTCTTTGCGCGCTTCCCATATGAAACCCATGTGGTGATGCGACGGCATATTTCAGAAATAACCGAAGCGTCTGCAGAAGAGCGATGGGCGTTAGCGGAAATGCTTTTGGCGGTGACGAAAGGGCTTCGCGCTCTTTGGGACATTTCCGTTCCTTACATCATGCTGATGCATCAGGCACCAACAAAGGGTGATCATGCGGAATCAAGTCACTTGTATGTTCAGTTTCTACCGTTCAAACGCACCCCACAGAAGCTGAAGTTCCTGGCGGGCAGCGAACAAGCAGGCTCTTTCATCAACGATACGTTGGCAGAAGAGAAAGCCGCAGAGCTTCGTAAAGCCATTATGTCTATACAAGCCTCTGTTGAGTAGATGTTCTTCCGATGGTCAGATATCGGATATCGTCTGACCATCGGTTTTTTATTTGTGTGTGAGTTACCATACTTTTGCATATCTGCATTTCAGGTGAAATAGATGGCATTTCAAGCAGGTGACAGAGAATCAATCGGTAAACGGCTATCTGTCTCTGAGCAACTCGATGTATTATCCGCAATCATTAGAGAAGAAGGCGATGTCGACCCCACGCGCTTGTCTCAGGAACTTGGGGTGTCGCTTCGCACGGTTTATAGGTATCTCCGCAGACTGAAGCAGAGCGACCTGCTGATTACAAGCTACAGCCGACATCAAAAGCGGCATATTATCCAGTCACAAGACGCTGTTCGGCCTATCCGATTATCACCAGAAGAGGCTTTGGCTATCGAAGCAGCTTGCTGCAATGCAGAGCGCCTCAGCAGAAATCGGCTGACCACTCCCTTGATTGAAGGTCTCAAACGCATTCAAGATGTGTCGGATCAGGCTGTAGACGCCAATGCCAGCCGATGGCTTGATGAATTCCATACTATTGATGACCATGTTCGGCGGAACATCCCGGCTTACTATCACACCATCCTCACGTTGATGCAGGCATATACGAACCGGCATAAAGTGAAGTTAAAATACTGCTTGCTTGAGCAGAACACAGCGGAAGAGTTGGTGGCCCATCCCCTGCATGTTGGTGTTCACAAAGGGGCTTGGTATCTGATGGCCTTTTCGGAACGGCATGGCGAAACGCACTTGTTCCAGGTTTCGCTGATCAGCGAAGTGAATGTCATGGCGGACCGGTTCCGCAAGCCCAGCAAGATGGATGCAGAGGCGCGGTTTCAACGCTGCATAAGCGGGAAAAACCGTGAGGAAGACCGTGGCCTTCCTCTTGAGCGCCGCCCTCTTTTTCGCCGTGTCCGCATTGGCCCTATATCTGCCCCAAAGCAGGATAAGCAGAGGCTCTCCGCCGGAAGCATT
>CAZFLA010000224.1:0-3483 GCA_964519405.1 uncultured bacterium | reverse complement strand
CGCGAGACGAAGGGTTTACGCAAGTGGGTCGGCAGACAGTATGGTTATGATAACTTGCTGACTAACACAATAGGGTGCAAGCTGGGTAACGGAATCTGCTTCATCATTTGGCAGTGGGTAGATGCTACCATTATCGACGGTGCTGTAAATGGAGTTGGTATGATTACTTCAGCCGTTGGTGAGCAGCTGCGAAAACTGCAGAATGGCCGCGTACGCGATTATGCCATGGCAACAATGATTGGTGCTGTCGTGTTACTTCTGTGGTTACTCATCTCGGGAAGCCGAGGTGGTTTATAAACCATGATGGCCATAGAAAGGAGTTCACAGCATAACAATGCTTGATCATATATCAATAGTTACAGGGCTTACTTTTCTGCCGTTGGCGTTTGCTCTATTGGTGTTGCTGGTACCTAGCAGCCAATTAAAGGCAATTCGCATCGTGGCACTAGTGGGCACGCTGGCAAACTTCTTATTAAGTATCCTTATGCTTAACGGCTTTGATGGCAATACGGCGAGAATGCAGTTTCAACAAATTGCTTCGTGGATACCCGTATTCGGCATCAACTACCATGTTGGTATAGACGGCATCAGCCTGTGGCTTGTGATGCTGACGACCTTCTTGTCAGTCATTGCAGTCGGCTTTTCATTTAGCATAAAGAGCCGAGTGAAGGAATATATGTTCTTCATACTGTTGCTTCAAACAGGCATGATAGGCGTGTTTGTATCACTCGATTTGGTGTTGTTCTATTTATTCTGGGAAGCTATGCTTATACCGATGTATTTCCTGATCGGTATTTGGGGCGGCGACCGCAGAATATATGCCTCACTGAAGTTCTTCTTGTATACCTTCTTTGGCAGCGTATTGATGCTGATCGCAATAATCAGCCTATACAACTACACAGGTGCACGGACATTCGACCTGATAGAAATTCAGAATCAGTTGACAAATCAAAACTTGCCGGCTGGTGTGGAAATCTGGCTGTTTGCTGCGTTTGCGTTAGCTTTCGCCATCAAGGTACCGATGTTCCCATTCCATACATGGTTGCCCGACGCTCACGTCGAAGCACCGACTGCAGGTTCCATCATCTTGGCGGGTGTATTGCTTAAGATGGGAACCTTCGGTTTCATGAGGTTCTGTATACCGCTGTTTCCACAGGCTGCTGTTTCGGCAGCTACTGTGTTGATGGTCATCGCCGTGATTGGCATCATATATGGTGCCATTGTGGCGACGATACAGCCCGACATGAAGAAGCTTGTCGCTTACTCGTCAGTAAGCCACTTAGGGTTCATCATGCTGGGGCTGTTTGCACTCAACGAACAGGGATTAACAGGAAGCCTCATTCAGCAAGTAAACCACGGTATCAGCACCGGAGCTTTGTTCCTGCTGGTGGGCTTTATTTATGAGCGACGGCACACAAGGATGATTGAAGACTACGGCGGGCTGAAACGTGTTCTGCCAGTTTATGCGGCATGCTTCTTGCTGATCATGTTGAGTTCCATAGGATTGCCTGGAACAAACGGCTTCATTGGTGAGATATTGTGCCTGCTCGGTGGATACCAGGCTAGCCATGCGTTGGGTATCGCCGGAGCTGTTGGACTGGTGCTTGGAGCTGTCTACATGCTGTGGATGTTCCAAAGGGTGTTCTACGGTCAGGCTGAAGGCGCCAACACGAAGATGAAAGACCTAGCGATAGGGGAGCTCGCGATGATAATCCCGTTAATCATCGTTGTTTTCTGGATTGGTCTTCGACCTGGTTTCTTCATCGACAAGATGCGGCCTTCGATTCAGAACTTAATGATGCAGAAGGATCGCCGCATTGAGGCCACCTGGAAGAACCTGGATACCCCAATACAGACGGGTTCCGTAGGCACAACGGAGGTAAACAATTGAATAATCCGACTGTAGATTGGGTGTTCTTTTCACCTATAGTTGTGATGGCTGTTACGGCCATGGTTGTGCTGATGCTTGGAACGACCATCAAAAGCGGAATTCGCAACACCCTGCTCACGGTAGTGAGTGCACTTGGGGTGTTGGCTGCCGGGTTCCTGGTTATTCGTGCATGGGCCCATCCGTTTGCGCCTGGCTTTGAAGACACATTCCACCTTGATCAATTCGGTATGGTAATACAGGTCGTTATCTTAATGGCCACACTCATTGCCGTCTTGATGGCTCATCCCTATATGACCCGAAAACACAGCGACATTCCAGAATACTTCGCATTGGTATTACTAAGTGCCGCTGGCGGTATGGTGATGGTCAGCAGCTTCAACCTGATGGTCATACTAGTTGGACTGGAAATTCTTTCCGTCTCTATGTATGTCTTGGCTGGGCTGAACCGAACAGAACCGAAATCCGAAGAAGCAGCACTGAAGTATTTCTTGTTAGGCGCTTTTGCTTCGGGGTTCTTGATATATGGCATCGCCATGATTTACGGTGCATGCGGTACGGTTGATCTTCACATGCTGCGCAGCGTGATGAATGGTCCGATGGCTGACCCTGGATACCGCGGCTTGCTGTTCCTTGGTGGATGCGCTTTCATCTTAGTTGGACTAGGATTCAAGGCAGCGTTGGTGCCATTCCAAATGTGGACACCGGATGTTTACGAAGGTGCTCCAACATCCGCAGCGGCTTATCTCGCATCAGCCGCGAAAACATGCGCATTTGCGGTGTTATTCCGGTTTGTCTTGGCAACAATCGGCATAGGCTTGGCCTCACAAGTGGTGTTGACCATCGTGGCTGTGCTTGCGTTGGTTACTATGACCGTGGGTAATGTTGTTGCCTTACGGCAGACGAACATTAAGCGCATGTTAGCCTACTCCAGTATCGCTCACGCAGGCTACCTAGCAGTTGGTATAGCGGCAGCACAGAGTGCGGCGCAGATCAGTTCTGCAGCTATTAGCTTCTATGTTGGTGCTTACACGCTGATGACCATGGGTGCTTTTGCTGTTGCCAGCATGTTATTCCATGAAGGTGAAGAAACCAGCAGCATAGCCGACTTGGCTGGTCTGTATAAGCGAAATGGACTGCTTGCGGCAGCGATGTCGATATTCATGTTCTCGTTGGCTGGGATTCCAGGAACTGCCGGTTTCATGGGTAAGTTTATGCTGTTCCAGAGCGCGCTGACTGTGCCGAAAATCGGCTTGATACTTGCGATTACACTAGCGGTGAACAGCGTGATATCGGCCTATTACTATCTGCGAGTGATCGTCAGTATGTACTTCCAGGATAGCGACCGTGCCGCATTCAAGATGGCAGGCGCTGGTGTGGCGATTGCTGTTGTGCTGTGTGTGCTAGGCACATTGGTGTTTGGCTTGTATCCATTCCCAATCCAATATCTTCAAGATGTTGGCAAACAGATCGCAGCAAGCACAACCGCCTTCTAGAAAATCTATGCTAGGCATGTCGAATGGCATGCCTACAAACAAAAAGATCCCCTCTGATGATTGCTCATCAGAGGGGATTACTTATTGGATTTGCTAAGT
>CAZFLA010000223.1:0-3560 GCA_964519405.1 uncultured bacterium | reverse complement strand
ACGCAGTTCCCGGAGCGCTAGCTCCCGGAACGTAGTCGGGTGGGTGACTAAACCCACGGCACTGTGACCACCAGTTCTGTGCGCTGGGGGGGGCTGTTTGGATATAGTCAGCATCGATCCACATCATCGGCTGAACGACAACGTCGTGTGGGTGACTCAACCCACACGACGTTGCAGCTGTTTTACAGTTGGTTCAGCAGTATCGAATGCAGTGGTTACTGCTTGGGTACGGTCGTCTGCGCAGGCTTCTTGGTGCCATCGATGTATGGCTCACCCTTTAGCTTGACATAGGCAGTGACCTGATCGGGCGTGAGAACAGAAAGCAGATCGTTGTCTAGCTTTGTTCGCCGCGCGGTGCGCTCTTCAGCGGATGGTGTTTTTGCTTCACCCGATCGGATTTTTTGAAATTGATCTTCTTGTTCCTGGGTATAAAGCCCAATAAGGTTGTTGATCTGGTTTCGCTGATCTTGAGACAGCTTTAGGTCGGTCTGAACATCGGTGAAACCCAGAGACATCACGCCTTGCTGCTGCATACGGATTTGGCGAAGCCGAGTAAGCTGCTGCTTCGTCAGCATCTTCTGAATTTCGCGGTTCATAATGAAGGTCAGTTCATTAATCATCTCTAAACGCTGCTCAAACGACGCGTTGATGGCATCTTGGTTGCGTGCGGCAACCTCTTCCTTAAATGCTGCTTGAAGCCTTGTCAGGCTCAATTTCTGCTGGCTGGTGAGCTTAATCTCCTTCTGAATAGCCGGGTCGCTCACTGTCTGCAAACTGACACGGTTTATCATGTCAGGAGAGGGAGATATTTGGGCCATCGCCGCACCAGCGATAAAGGTGGCAATAATAACTGGAATAAGACGTCTCATTTGGTATTGTCCTCCGCATAATTCAGACGGATAATATGGGCTAAGGTTTCATGTGAAGAAGGCCCTACTGCGATTATACGCAAATTCCACCGCCGATGGTGTCTTTGTGTGGGCATAAACGCGGCGGCAGGTTGAAGTATGGGGTTGAAGAAGGACGTGAGGCGGCAGATGATATCCGAAGCGGCCGCCATGCGCTGATTGGTTTTGAACGACACAACAACGTTGCGGAAACAGCAAAAACTAGTGAGCCAATTGCAAATTGCTATGATTCCGCGGTTTTACTACTGCCAGCAGCCGTCCCAACGCCCGCCGGAACGCGTGCCGGTATTAGCGATGGGTGACTGTGCCCGTAACGTGATGCCGTCACAGACGATGTCACGGACGGGCCACCGAACCCATCGCCATAGGCCTACGGTAGTAGTGCCGCGGGTTTAGTCACCCACACGACTACATTCCGGGAGCTGGCGCTCCGGGAACTACATCCAGTGTGGGTTCCTGCACCGCACGGCTTACCAATACCGGCCGGCGTCGCTTCACTCCGGCCGGCGCATGGTTGCCAATGCTGCTGTGTCTTGGGCCACCATTACTGCCATATTGCTTGTATAGAGCTATCCATTGATATTTACCCCAAATCCGCTGCACTGCAACCAGCTTGTGAATGCGATTTTGCAATCGACTCTAGTAATAACACATGCATGATAGAGGTCTACATAGTGTAGGATAAAAATAGCTGCTAGTCACAGAAAGGAGAGCAAGCTCATGTCTGTTATGTTTGGAGATTATCTGCAAAATCGCAGAATAGATCGCGGTTATACATTGCGTCGATTCTGTGAAGAAAACAAGCTATCGCCAGTGATATTAGCAGGCTCGAAAACGGCAATACCTGTGCACCAGATTCTGACGATGAGCTAGCGCAGTTGGCTGGTTTCTACGGGATCCTAGAAGATTCCATGGAATACACCGAGTTACGAATACTGGCACTGCAAAGCCGGGCCACTCCGCCAAAACCACTTAGTCCTGATCTGCCAGAAGCTCATAAGCATCTGCCAGCTTTTTGTAGGATGACGGGGAAGACCCCGTTAACTATTGATGCTGCTGCAGAGTTACTTAAGCTGGTATCTGGCGACGGACATGGATGATAGCAGAAACATCGACCTCGTTCCTTACATAGATGACTACATAATCCGCCAGCGCTCGCGAATTTCTGGAGAAGTATAACGCCAGCGGGGTCATAAGCGCATAGCTGCATCGCCTGTTTATCCCCCTAATCTGCTGGGTTACGCCATAATATAGGTGTCATGCTGCAATTTTACTACTGAGGTGCTTTATGAGCTTCACGCCTAATCGTGTACTCACTGTTACCTTGAACCCATCTATTGACCGCACGTATATCGTGCCGAATTTCCAACCAGGAGAGCTGCACCGCTGCGCCGATTACAGCGTGCGAGCCGGTGGAAAAGGCATTAATGTGTCGCTGCTGTTAGCTGCACTGTGTGGGCGAGGAACCGCCACAGGCTTCTTGGCTGGCGATAACGGCCGTTATGTGGCAGAGAGTGTGGCTCAGCAGGGGGTGATGTGCGACCCTGTGTGGCTGGATTCCGGCGATACGCGGTTGTGCATTAAGATTAACGACCCATCTACGGGCTTATTGACTGAGCTGAATGAGCTTGGTCCCGAAGTGACCCCTCATGATATCGATCTACTGTTTGAGAAACTCGCCGGTTTGTGCAGCTACCATTTCACTGTTGTGCTGAGCGGCAGTGCCTGCCGTGGGGTGCCCGATGAGCTATATGCCCGTATCATCACGGCACTGCGGGTTCATCCCTCCAAAGTGATTTTGGATGCCAGCGGCGAAATGCTGCGGTTAGGAGCTGCTGCCGGACCGTGGATGCTGAAGCCTAACCAATATGAGCTTTCCCAGCTTACCGGTAAGATGGCTCGGAACCCCGAGGAGCTAGCGGAGATCGCGTCGAGTCTAGTCAATGATAACACTGAGTATGTGATGGCCACAATGGGAGCTGCAGGTATGGTGCTGACGAGTGCGCAAGGCGCTTGGTACTGCCATGCGATCCCAGTAGATGTCCACAGCAGTGTGGGGTGCGGCGATTCTGCGTTGGCTGGATTCTTGATTGCCCGCATGACAGGCGTCGATGCACCCGAGTGTTTGCGTTGGGCCTGTGCAGCCGCTGCGGCGAGGGCGTGCACACCTGCGGACCAAATGCCCTCACTGACCGATGTTCAGCAGATGCTGGAACGAAGCTTTGTTGAGGCCATCGGTTAGTTTCCGTTGCTTGCTAGAAAATTAACCTGCAGTTCGGTGTCTATACGGTGTTAGAGAAATGATGCTGTTCAGCTTGTGTGCTGAACAGCATCGGTGTTTTCGGTCGTAAGCCGAATTATTCTTCGGGCTTAAACAGGCGGTTGAATGGCCCCTGACCAACATCCTCAGGAAGAAGGTCGGTATGGCGGCCTGCCGATGGTGCGAACACCTTCCGTATGACGTCCAGGTATTCAAAACCGAATTGGCGTGTGGGGGCCAGGTAGTGGCCCTCGCCGAACTCATTCCAGTTGTCCAGCATCACTATTCGTTCAGCCCAGTGCTTTCCGTTCATTGCGATGCGTTTGGCTTCGGTGCACAGCGAGCCGAACTGCTGGGGTGTCAGCCGCCAGGAGATATCTTTTTGCCCCCAT
>CAZFLA010000222.1:0-3825 GCA_964519405.1 uncultured bacterium | reverse complement strand
GTGCGGGTTCCTGCACCGCGCGGCTTATCAAAAGCGGCCGGCGTCGCTTCACTCCGGCCGGCGCTTGGATGCCCCTTGACCATCAGCTAGCAAGGTACACATGCATCTGATGATTGGTGTGTGGTGCATCTATGCTCATGCTGAAACTCATCTCCCATACTAGCTCGCACCAGAATCTGCCCGATGATTCCCCATCTGCGTATATTCGCGTTCATCCGCGGTTTGGATTCCTACGAACACTAACGCAGATAGATTATGCCGTTAGAGGCGATTCGCAGTTGGGTTTATCAAAGGTGTTGCACGTCAATGGAGGGTGAGGTTAGGGGGATGCACAGCGTGCATCCCCTTTGAGGCCTATCGGATGATGGCTGTTTGGGTGAGCCGATCACCCTTTTTCATAGCAGGGATTGGACCGTCGGCCGCGCAGATGAACAGGCCGGCTACCTGCTTCTTTTGCCCGATGGTAAACACCGTGCCGTTGCCAGCCCCCCAGGTGACATCAAAGTGCGATTTGCCGCTGAACAGCTTGATGCTGCCAGGAGCTTTCAACACGCAGTTACGTCCCTGAGCGGAATCTTCAGTGCCCGACTGCATTAGCATCGCGTTATCCAGTGGGATGCTGATACCCGCAAACGCGGAGCCTTCTGGCCGGTCTTGGGTTGCGATGACGCTGAAAGTAATGGCGACAGAGCCGTCTTTACGCAGATCGTAGCTTATTTCGTAGTCAAGTTCGGGTGAAGCGATATCGCATGTTTGAACGCCGTTCCAACTTGAACCGTGCATTTTGCCGTTAAACACCAGCGACTTCGCTTCATCTGTGCTTGTTGCTGCAAAGCGAGGGTTTGTATCGCCGTTTGCGGAGACCATGCTGCCCTTGCCGAAGAAACCATAATCGGTGTAAGCAGTAGCAGCGTGACTGCTAAACTGTTTGCCCGATACGGTGATGTTCAACGGAACGCCGCCCATGCGGCGAATCGCTTTGACATGAGATTTTGCTTGCGATATGACAACATGCGATGAACCAACATCTAGCTTAGGCGTCATTTTCGGCGCATTACTAGATAACGGCATGACTGCTTCTGCTGGTTTAATCACAAGTTTGACATGCTTGCCATCAAGTTTATCGTCAATGATTTGCACAGTAGTGGCTTTGCTAGGATCAACCGCCGCCGCGATGAGTTTGTTGTCGGATGTCTGTATGCCGATCAACGCTCGCTGGCAGCCGTCGAGCAGACTCGTATCCAGCGGAGACCACATGCGCCTCAACACAGGCAGACTCTTCAGCGGATCGCTTGTTTTCGAGAAGTCGATACCCCAATCCTGGAACTTCTCACGCAGGTTGCCTTCGGGTGTTTGCAGTTCCCAGTAGGTGGCGTTGTCAACAACGAGTTCGCCGGTTTCGGGGTTGTAGCCATTTTGAAGGGCATCAACCATCTGAGGTGCCTGCACATTGGCGTTTTCGAAGTCCACTGGTTTCTTGGACATGATCAGTATCGCCGGACGGTATGCAGGGATCGTCATCTGCACGGAGTTCGAAGCCATTAGGTGCGCCGATGTGCCGGGAAGTGCTGATGCTGTCTGTTTGAAATCCTTGACAACACTGGCGGGTACTGCGATGGTGGTGTCAACTGGTTGATCGCTTAGGTTAACGGCGACAACGGCCGCAGAGTCTTTACCGACTCGAATGAAACTAAATACATTGGGATCAGAACTCGTGATGGAGCTGTATTCGGCAGAGCCGTGTGAGAAGCAATCCCACTTCGGCCGCAGGGCAAGCCAACGAGCTAACTCTTCGGAGAAGCCTGTCTCCTGATCTTGATAAAGAACCGGGGTGCCCTCTATGAAACAGATGATTGACAGAAATGCCTGATTGATGCCAGCGCCAAAGAAGCAATCCGGCGGAACGGTGTCGTGGTTGTCGGTGAAGCGGCCCCAGCCATGCATCACTGCAGTTGGGTTGGTCGATCGCTGCCAATCTAGCCAGAGCTTGGCGTTCTCTATCCAAGTTGGCACATCAGATGTGGTCAGCATATCACGCATGACCAGGTAAAATGGGTAGTCAAATTGCAGGTCACTTTGGCGGAATGCAATGGGCTTACCGATTTCCGGCAAGATCATGGCATCAGGCACCACTTCCCTAAAGCCGTCCCGCACCGCTTTGTTGAGCTGCATGCCGCCCATAGCGACGGAGATATTTGCTTTGTATGGGTTGGCCCAGTTGTAAACCTGCCCCCATCCGCCGACATCAAGGCGGGCCCCGTCAAAACCGTACTCCGATGCCCAGTTGTGGGCTGCCTTCTTAATATAGCTTTGCCATGGTTTAGAGCTGGCATCTATCGGCTTGATCGTGCCACCCCACACATTCTCAATCTGGTTATTTGTGTTGCGTGCCCAGACTTCATCAGGAAGGGTTTTGACATCCGGTGCATCGGGGTGAATGCCATACACGACGAGGTCAGACAACGACCTGATGCCTAACTTATGACCTGCAGCAATCATATCTTTGAGCTGCTGCTTGGTGCCGTTTGCGGGATTGACAAGCCCTTGCCCCATTGTGGTATACACCCACGGCGGTGGAGCCTGCGTGGGCAGATGCCATAATATGTTCACGCCAAGCTGCTTGTAGTAGGGCATCAGACGCTGAAGGCGGTCGTAACGCTGACCATTGTCACCTGAACCCCAGATTTCCAACGGCCCCCAGGGATGCACTTCATATACCGTTCCACCGAATAGCCATGACGGTGGGTTAGAAGCTGGGCCATCTTCTAGATCATTTACCATGATGGAAGTGGCTTTCAACAGATCGTCATCCGATCCGTTGACAAGGCGTATACGCTGTTCACCAACACTAAACGCTTTGGCGCCTGGCTTGAGGTTCATGGCCGTATCAAACTGATGGAACAGGCTGACCGCTTTATTGGCTTGATGAACTCCCACCCGCGCCTGATCTTCAACAAATTGGTATCCCGCTATCAGCGAGAGTTTCGCCTTAGGGGAGTGCAGTAATGCGATGTTGAACTCCGCCCGTGTCCAACCGATTTCAATGCGGTCTTGACCAGGCTGCCACGAGCTGAAAGTCATTGGCTGCACCGGATACTCACCGGGAATAAGCGCGTATTGGGTTGCATCATTGGCAAAGGCGAGTTCTGGAGTGAGCAACGAAACGCCGTAGAGGCGCACTTCCTGGCTGCCTAGGTATGTAATGACTGTTGATCGCTTGATCTCGTTTGCTTTGGCGATGTATTTGCTGGTGATTAACCATTCGCCCTCTTTACGCTTAACTGTCCAGGTGTTGTCACGTTTGGTGATGACGGCGTTGGTGGACTGTTTACCATCTAGCTGCCATCCCTGGCTTGTGTTTATGCGCACGTCAGGCGCAGTGGATTCTGACTTAATGATTTTTGAGCCTTGTGATATGCCGATCCATAACCCTGTATCCTTATTAAATACAGGCTGTATGTCGGCGCTAGCTAAGGTTGACAATGCTATAACCCCCGTACATGCTGTGATGAATGACTTCATGTAGCTACCTCAAGTAGTGATATTGAAGGTTATTTCGATAGTGGAGGCTGTTAATCCTGCGTGCACTGAAGTGACGGGGGGTGGCGGCCGTGTTGAGTTTAGAAATAGATTGATGTATATAGGCTATAAACCATATGGTGACAATCCTTGTTGTCGATTGTCACTGGAGATATGGCACGAATGGTTTGTGCCGCAATTTATGAAAAAGCTTGACATCCGCGACTTACTCTGGGTAAACTGAATGCAGTTTGTGAAAACGAGAACAGCAGAATCAATGGTGATGACGCAAAGGAGATGGCAGAC
>CAZFLA010000221.1:2669-3845 GCA_964519405.1 uncultured bacterium | reverse complement strand
CTATTGCCTGAATGACTCACATAGTCGGCAGGACCAAGGAAATAGAACGGTGTTGACAAGCCATTGACGCTTTTTTGTTCACGGACAAATAGCATGATGGTTTGACCACGATCGGCATGTTCGATGTATCGTCGTCCAGTAGGAGAGCTGTCAGATATTTGGTTCTGTGACTGCCAATGAAACAACGTGTCACTGATGGCGTAGTCCTCATACATGGTGGTCGGCGAGTAGTCAGCATCTGTTTTGTTTAATGTGACGAGGAATATATCTGTCTTAATATCGGGCAGATGAAGAACACCTTCACGCATCTCCCTTTGGTCGTTGAGAGTCCAGTAACCAAGGGCAGCTAAAATCTCATCACGAGTATACTGGGCATGCAGCATCATTGCACATGGGAACGGCAGATTGACCTTTTGCGGCGTTGAACCTATCCTCGTAAGCCTGTAGTTTAACAGCTCAATCAGTTCGTTACGCAGTACAGGATTGTTGCCAAGCCGAGTAATTCCTTGTGTCACCGAGCTAAGCCCTGTGTTCCTACCATAGATGCTGAAATTCATCATCAACAGATGTCGTAACTGCACGATATCGAGGTGTGCGTCGTCTGGTATGTCCATCTCAGGATTCAACATCGTGAGCAGGTATCTTATTTGGTCGACATCTCCGGTATGTTGAATCCGCCGCAGACCTTTTGTGATTCGCTCTTCATCTGACTCGACAAAATCCGGCATCACACTCGCTTCGACACACAGCCTTGACCAACTGACACTCCGGCGGTAGATATCATCTGTATCAAGCTTCGACTGCTCGAGGAACTCACCAAGAGTAGGTACATGCCCAGTGCGCTCCACAGTGTCTGCGATTTCCTGCACTAGGAAACTCTTCGTCCCAAGCAGACTCTGCTTGATATTGTTAAGAATATGTTGCTTTGCGATTCGTTCCAGGTTAATTGAGCAGCCTGCTGGCAGATGTGGGAACCCCTGCTCGATCTGTTTGGTAATGGGGCGTGAAGGATCATCGATCAGGGCACGATAGCGAACGTCAAAGCGATACTTTTTGTGTGCCTGCCCTATGAAATCCAGCACCGTCAAGCAATCCTTACCATCGGAATGTCTGAGACCGCGTCCAAGCTGCTGAAGGAATACCATTAGGCTTTCTGTGGGTCGAAGGAACAGCACT
>CAZFLA010000221.1:0-2659 GCA_964519405.1 uncultured bacterium | reverse complement strand
GACGCCCTCATTATATAAGTCCACAGTGAATATGAAGTTGATCTCTCTGTCAAGCAGCCGTTTTTGTACCGATTTCCTTTGTGTCGAAGGCGATTCGCTTGAGAGAGCTTCCGACGGTATCCCCAGTGTTGTGAACTGGGCAGCCATATAGTTGGCGTGCTCGATACTCACACAAAAACCTAATCCTCGTGCCTGGCGCACGTCTAAAAGTGTCTCCGTTACCTTCTGTGCAACGAGCTGGAGCCGCTGTTCATTGCCTGTGTAGGCTTTGTTTAAGTCAGTTGACCGATATCCGCCGCGTTGCCATGCAAACTCGTTTAGATTGACCACATCGGAGATACCGAAATATTGAAATGGACACAGCAGCTTACGGTTGACGGCGTCTGGAAGGCGGATTTCGGCGCTTAGGTGGCCGTTGAAGTAGCTCAGGATGTCGATACCATCAGTACGCTCGGGGGTCGCAGTCAAACCCAACAGACATTGTGGTTGGTGGTATTTCAACAGTTTCTTATACCAAGGAGCGGCGGTATGGTGGAATTCATCAACCACTACATAATCGTAGAAGTCGGAACTTTGTGCATCCCATAACTGTTTCGAATTGTAGGTTTGGATCGTGACAAATAGGTGATCAACAGTATCTGGTTCATGGGTACCCACCCAAATATCACCGAAGTTTTGGTCACGTAATACGCATCGAAACACCCGGAGACTTTGCTGTAGAATCTCTTCACGATGGGCGACAAACAGTAATCGCGGTCTCGTTCCCTTGATACCAGAGCACCATCTCTTGTAGTCAAAAGCGGCGATCATCGTCTTGCCAGTGCCTGTTGCGGCCACTACCAGATGTCGGCTGCGTCCCTGTATGGTGCGTTCTGCGTCGATTTTATCAAGAATCTCCTGTTGAAATGGGTAAGGGTAGAGGTCGAAGTTTACCGAGAAATCGGGCTGGTCGGCTCCCGCTTTTTCGCTATCCAGTGCTTCGTTCAGCCTTTTCCGCTCATCCTCTGTGTAGAATACGAATTCCGAGTCGTTCCAATAAGTTTCAAATGCCGCAGTGACCTTCGCCCACAGGTGGGTTGACTCATATTGACTAACCTTAACGTTCCACTCAAGGCCTTGTGTCAGTGCGGGCTGCGATAGATTGGCCGATCCGATATACGCTGTGCCGAACTCCGTATCGCGATAGAAAGTGTAGGCCTTTGCATGCAGACGTGTGCGCCGGGTGTCATAGGATACCCTGATCTCGGTGTTGGGCAGTTTACGTAGGAATTCGATGGCTTTTAGGTCGGTCGCACCCATATAACTGGTGGTGATGATGCGAAGACGGGCTCCAGCCTTTTGGGTAAACTCCTTTAACTCATCTTCCAGGATACGGATCCCGCTCCATTTAATGAACGAGCAAAGGATGTCAATGCGTGAAGCGGTCCGGATCTCCTTTCGGAGCTGTGATTCCAAGCTGGGATCAAGATGCGTGCCGGTAAGAATGCATCCTCGATCGAGAGGGGTATCTGGGCGCTGCGGATGCTGGTTGGCCTTGTGTTCGATGACAGACATCAAACGCCGTGCCTCCGGCATCAGCGCATGGGTATCTTCACTATTTATGGCTTCCACAGGATTATTCAGTTGTGCGATTATCCGGTTGCACAACTCGATCTGTCTTGATAACTTATCGGTTCCGGTAATATCACGCAGCGTGGTACCTATATATTGGTGCAGGTATTCTGACAGCACATCATGGCTATCACCGGAATCGAGTGGTTCGGTTACGACAAGTGTTTGGTCGATCTGCGATAGAGATTGGTGTATTAGTTTGTTGATGATCTGTTCGTATAATCCAGGCTTTAACAACGCACTTCCCCTACATCGAATGACGATTTACGTCATGCATCCATTCTACAACAATCGGTCTTGAGTGTTTGTGGCCATTCGTGGAGCTCCTTTTGGTTTAAGAAAGATGCAGTTTGACCTAGCGGCAGCGTGGATGATTACCTGCGAACTAAGCTGCCGGCCCTCGGCGATGGGATGGCTACAGGCTGCTATCTACGCCACCGGCTGCATAATAACCCTGTGCGGGTGACGAAACCCGTGATATCATAGCCATTTTGTATTGGCTTGTAAGTGTGGCGTGACTTGAATGTGCTCCCGAAGCATTCTGCACTTTCGATATCGGGTCTCGCAAACCAGGTAAACACATTCACAGTATTTAGCGGGTAATATAGCTATGAATGCGATCCCTCAATAGGAGCACCCTCATGAAACAAAGCACCGCGATTATATTGGAGATGGCCATGGTGACAGCACTGATCTGCGGAGCCGGATCGGCTTCCACCGCCAAACCGGCACCTAATTACACCATCTATGTTTCGCCTGCTGGCAGCGATCTATGGAGCGGTCTGCACAAGCTGCCGAACCGCGCCCGAACCGATGGCCCGGTGGCCTCGCTGGATGGTGCACGCGACCGCATCCGGCAGATGCGTGAAGCCAAAGGGCTGCCCGATGGCGGAATCCGCGTGGAGATATTGGGCGGCAGCTACGAGCTAGATCATACCTTCACGCTGGAAGCCCGTGATTCGGGCACGGAGAAAGCACCTATCATATACGAAGCGGCAAAAGGTCAATCGGTGCACTTCATCGGCGGAAAGAAGCTGTCTGGCTTCAA
>CAZFLA010000220.1:0-3867 GCA_964519405.1 uncultured bacterium | reverse complement strand
TGCAGATTACGGCTATGTGGGTAAAGGCGCTAACCAGATTACCCTTTACCGCGGGAAAATGCCCATAAAAACAGTCAGCCAAAATGAAGGTGTTGCCGAACTGATCGCTTTGTTAAAAGCTGATGGGCGCTGGAGAGACCCAGCTTAACGCCGCGAATGGAAATTGTATACAATGACAGTCATCACCCCTCCAAGCACGGTCTTTGCTTGAAGGGGTGACGATCTATTCATACGGCGTAGAGTTAGCCTTTAGCTTGCTGTTCGCGCACTACTTGCAGAACTGTGTCATAGGCAAGTTCAAGCTCTTCCATACTGCAGTGATCTTGAACAAAATGCGACGTGCAGTATAGCATGTTACCGTCACGGAACCGCGACAACACGCGTTTGATATCCGCAACCAGCTCATCATGTCGGTCAAAGCCAATCGTGGTCTGTACATCGAGTCCACCCATGATGCTGAACTTACCAGCATACTGGTCATACAGTTCGTAACTCATCCCCGCGCTCTCTTGCCAGGGGTGCACCACGTCAAAACCAAGCTCTGCGATGCCGTCCACGACGCTGCTGACATTGCCGTCGCTGTGCAGGCTGACATAGGCACCTCGCGCCTTGACGGCGTCGATGATCATTTTGTGATATGGCGCCACAAGCCGTTTCCAAATCCGCGGGCTGAACATCAACCCAGCCTGCGCACCCCAGTCATCCGATATATGGACCATGTCCACACCAATGTCTATGCAGTTGTTTGCGAACTGAATAGCCCAATTAGCCTGACGTTTATACACCTCATGCAGCTGATCTTCATACTCCGCCAAATAAGCTAAGTGGTTCTCAATACCGTATGCACCGTTCATGCACTCAAAGAAGCCATCTGTCTGAGCGTAAACCCACCGGCCACGATTGGTCTTGTGGTGTTCGATGTCGCGACGCAGACTATCATAGTCACTTGAAATGTTCGGATCAGTTAACGGAACGTCAAGCAGCTCACCAGGTTCGGTATCCAGTGTAAGGTGGCTGTACCACTGCTGCATATCCTGCTGGCTGTAGTTGATGGGACCACCAAAAAGATGGGCGAAGTCAAACTCGTATTTGTCTTCAAAGGCCGCCACACTGCCCCATTTTGCATTGATCTGCTCATTTAGGTTAGCAGCAACCCATCCGTATATCGGCACTCTATCTGGCCGTTGATGGTTGATCACCGCCAAAACTCGCTCTCGTGATGTCATATATTCCTCGCAATATAAACCCCTGAGATTTGCTCATCCCAGGCAGTTTTGTTATAATTTAGAAGCACCCCAACGAGGGCCCGTAGCTCAGGGGTAGAGCAGTCGGCTCATAACTGATTGGTCGCTGGTTCGAAACCAGCCGGGCCCACCATTACCTCTTTTTTGTATCAAACTTCACTGTTGTTTTATAACCAGGCCGCACTGCGACTGGTCCTATCAGCCCCGACGACTGCAGTTGATCATTCTTGCTCCATAAACGCCATGACGTAAAGCTCACGCGTCCTGTTGGGCTAGGTGATTGGGTATCCACCCAGTCTGGCCATCGAAATAATGTGCCGTCACCCCGTCGTTCACTGTCATCTGGCAGCAGTTCATCGCCGATTTGTCGGTTCACCCACAGATTAGTGACACGAACCTCAACCGCGTTATCTCCTGCTTTCAGCCACTGACTGATGTCTTTACGATATGGGGCCTTCCAAAGTATACCAGCACTGTTGCCATTTACGCTGACTTCCGCAATGACTTTCACGGTTCCCAAGTCAAGCATCCAGCACCTATCAGCCCGTAGATCGGCGGTATTCATGCGAATGGTGAAGTGATATGTAGCGCTTCCCGAGTAGTATTTCACCGCTGGATTGTCGCTCTCATTCCACGGCAAAAGCTTATGCATCATGATGGATGCAGGACCGCCCTTTTGAGTTTGGAACTGCACTTTGTATGGTGCTGACACCACTTTAGCAGCGGGCAGTTTCGGCACCTGCACTACAGCTTTCGCTCCATTCGTTGCGGTAAGCTCATACTTACCATTCGTCCATGCGGTAAGTTTTACACTGTCTGATGACACGGACTGTACTGATGCATTGAGCATCACTTGCCCATTGGGATCTGCTAAGTTCAGATTTTCAGGGTCGGTTCCCTTAACTGTGTAGCTGCCGTTCTTGCTTTTGATGGTTATTATCGCGGTCTTCACCACACCAAAGGCGGGATCCCCACCTTCCGCCAGTTTGGCAACTTGGAATTGTTCAGCACCTTGCTGCAGAAGTGCCCTCACCCTACCGACCACGTCGATTGTCTTGCTGGGATCACCTATCACACCATACTTGGCAGATAGAACAACTAGACTTGATGCTGTCGGTTTCGCAGATGCTTTGGGCAACGACAGGACGGTTTTACCACCTACCCTCATCGAGGCTAGGTTTATGGCTGGCTTCGTCGCTTTACGGAACACCACGAACACCGATTCCTGAGGCAGCAGTGACAAGCACACAGCGGTGCCCGTCGATGACGACGAGTATACACTCGCTAACTCCGTCGTTCCAGACTCGGGATGCCATAACTCCGGCACCATTCCCTTCACACGGAAATTCAAAGCAACTCGCTGTCCAGAGCTCAGCGGATTCGCGACGAAATACATCTCACCGTCACTAATCCGACGATGAATCCAGTTGACCGAACTGCCCGAGAGCAGCTGGCAGTCTGGCGCCGTTGCGAGTGCAGACAGTGCTTGTTCTGGGCTCATACCCGATAGCACACGGCCGCCACCTGAACTTTTCTTAACTCTGTATGCAGCTAGTGTGCTGACAGCAGTGTGCATTGCGGCGTCATCAGATTTGTAATCAGCCATGCTAGGCGATCTTGACGGCAATGATCCCAACACATTACCGCCTTGTTCGACAAGTTTCCGTATCTTTGCCGCTAGATCCGATGTCATGCTGTTGCCATCAGGAAGAACCATTAGTCGGTAACTCATACCACCAGGCAGCACAAACCGACCATTCTTGACGTTCATCAGATTCATCACGGCTTCTGGTGTCACGATGTCGTAGGAATACCCTTTGAGTTGATACATCGGCAAACCAGCGAAATGGGTTTGAGCTTGCAGATAACATACATCAGCCACATATTGTCCTTGGCGCAGCATCTGCTGGCATCGAGCGAGGTATGTATGCCATGCGATTGATTGATCCCACCATGTATTGGTACGCTCGTAATGCAAACCCCACGGACCCATGGTCATGCCAGGTTCTCTGTTGGTCCAAGGCTGCATGGCATATCGATGAAATACACTCGCAGAACGCTCTGTCCCCCAACGCTTTAATGCTGCCAGGATACTGCAGCCAGCGTTCATCTGATCCTGCAGTGAAGGACTCCGCTCCCACGATCGTCTTGCCGTAGATGTGCGCCGCAGAGGCCATTCCCCGGCAGCTCTCAATGGCACCTGCACCTATCCAGAACTCACCCATCGGTTCGTTTGCCATTTTGGCATACGGCAGATTATCACATGGACTGCCATATGCTTCAATAGTAAAGCGCAATCCGCTGGCATTCGCTAAGCTGCGTATGCGACCCGCGTAGTTGTTAATCACACCCCATGATATGGCAGAGCGCAGATCCCATAAGAACCGCTCCGTCTGTTCGGCACTGTTAACAACATAACCTGCAAATGCAGGCAGATACGGTGTCAAGTCATATCCCGCATGTTGCTTGAACATCTGGGGCATCTTGGTTGTCCAGTTTTGAGAACCTACTTCCCAACTATCTACATGGGTGGCTACGAAGCTTTTACCCACATATGGCTTGTTAGCCGCAACCAGTTTCGCCATCATACCGTTCCAGTTGGCGTCTGCACCATCGGTGCTGA
>CAZFLA010000219.1:0-3877 GCA_964519405.1 uncultured bacterium | reverse complement strand
TAACTGACCTGTAGCGTTCAGCAATACTTTCTGTGAGTATCTTACGACGAATCCCAGACCGGCTTTTTTGCCGGCAGAGGGGAAGACACCCACCGCTGCATGTGCTGTACCATTTGCTATGGCGTCACACAGGTGCGAAAGCTCACGGGCGCTTTCACCAACATCCGCGTCGCACAGCAGCAAGATATCGGTGTCGGCAAGTGCTAGCTTGGATGCCGCTTTCATACCTGCTGCCACAGCGGCTGATTTACCGCCCGAGCCGCTTCTGGATACCGACCGGATGCCCGTCTTTTGCATGATAGACAAGGTATGGTCGGTGCAGTTATCGGCAATTCCGATAATGTGGTCTGCAGAAACAAACTGTAAAAGCGCACTGATGGTGGCTTCTATCCGGTCTGCTTCGTTGTGAGCCGGTAATACGACGTAAATGCTCATTGAATGCGAAGAACCTGGTCAATCCGTTTCGGCGCAGTGAAGTCTGCCTGCTCTGTGATGCCGTATACCGCGGGGTCAACATCATAGATCACACCAACAAGCAGTCGGCCGATCATGGTGTCGATACAGTCTATGACCGGTATTTTGCTCTCACGATATGCGGAGATATGCGAGAAGCTGGTGTCTGAGCGTTCTGCAGCTGCGACTTTGATGTTGTTGGACTGCCATATTTTAATCATAGGCTTGTCCAGCGTATTTGGTCGGTCTGTGGAGTATTTGTTTCCGCTAACCAGCAATATGACGGTATTCTTCTTGTCGAAATCACCCTCTGTGGTGATGATATCGGCATCGACAAGTGCTTGCCGAACAGAAGTAAACGAGGGCATAAATGCAGAGTTTGCGATACAACGGATGATTGCTGAGGAATCATCGGGAAGGTTAGGATACTGCTGCCTGAGTTTGTCGATGATCTCTTTTTTGTTATGCGGAGACTTCGTCTCCAGTTTATCGGTGACACGAATAACCCCGCTAAGCGCGGCACCGGAGTCTTGAATGGCTCCTAAGGCCTCGTCTGCTGCCGTGTCATCATCGCCTGTGACAACCACAACGACACTTCGCGAGTTCATGAGCTTGTTATGCAGCGCCGGAGCCAGTGCTTTGATAAACTCTCGGTTGCGCTCCAGCGCCTGTTTGTTGGCGTTACTTTCCTTGGTCAGCGTCTCGATATCATTTTTAATGCGTGATATGAGTTTATCTTGTGTTGTCGTAGGCGCGGTGTTTAGAAACAAACCGCCTATAAGCAGACCCACAGCCAAGGCTAGGAATACGGCGGCGAGGCTAGCAATATGATATCTTAGTCCGGGATTCATCGGCATATACTCACAAGTTCAGTTTTAGTTTTAGCCACATCTGTATCAAGTTAATGATATGCTTACCAGATGGTGATAGACAGAATGCGGCAATGATTGGGATGAGTGCGGATATAATAAGCAGAGATATTTCCGTACGAGGCAGTCGAGATGTCCATAATCTGCTGACACCTTTTGCATCGACCAGACGGTCACCGACACGGAGACGTGTGAGGAACGTGCTGGACATCCCCATGCGCCCTTTTTCCAAAAACTCGATCATACTGAAGTGGCTGCCTACGGTTACGATCAGCTTAGCACCTAGCTCATAAGCAAGTAATAGTGCAAGGTCCTCACTCGTTCCCAAAAAACGCCATACGATGTGCGGCAGGTTCTGATCCTGCATGCGCTGCAGAGCGGGCGATATGCGGTTGCTGTTGGCATACTGATGGGCCAGGAGCTCAGCTCCGCTGCGCAGCGCCGCGTCACTCACGCTGTCCATATCACCTAATATGATATGCGGTTTAAAGCCTTGGGTGATCAGTGCATCTGCTGCGCCGTCAACGGCGATGATGACGGGTTTCACGTCGCGCATATATCCTGATATCGCCTCTAGATCGTCTTCGAACCGTGCGCCTCTCACAACAACAACGACATGCCTATCCCGCATGACCGTCTTCACACCCGGCAGGTGCAGTGGGTCAAGCAGGGGCCCCGCTTCTTTTTGTAGATACTCGAGGGTATTGCTGGCGAACTTAACCATCTCATCGGTCAGGTGTTCACGAGCAGCCGCGAGTTGCTCATCGACGATCTTTTCGGTCATTTTTTGCAGAACAAACTCGGTATCAGTGCCCGCGATTTTAAGCTTCGATTCTGCAGTGATATCTACTGGGGTTGGTTTCTGCACATAGTCAAGCAGCTCACGTTGTGTGCATTCGTATAGGGTAATACCCGCAGACAGCAGGATGGTTGGGCCTGTATTTGGATATAAACCGGAAATACTGCTGCCTAGGTTGATGACTGCAGAGGGGCGACATTGAACAAGCGTTTGGGCGGCGAGGCCATCGAGGTCGGTATGATCGATAATGGCGACTTCACCCGGACGCAGACGATGAACAAGATGTTTTGTTCGTTTATCGTACTGCGCCGTTGCATGCAGTTTGCCTTGACTATTCGTGTTAAAACCAAGGAATTGTGTCATCTTAAAAATATACTACGTTATTCGAAATCATATTGTTACGTCCTAGAATCCGTCCATACTTCCATCTGACATTGTGAACACTTGAACTTTAGTTGGAGCCTTACGCCGCGTTCATCTATGAGCCAAAATGGTTCCGTATAGTCGTGGCGTGCACCTTGTTTAGGGCACAGGTTCATTTCATACTTCAGGCAGTATTTGGTGGTCATCACAGGCCGATCGGCCATGTCGAGACCGGTCTCCGCTGCGGGTTCACTGACTTCTGCTTTGTGTATCTGGTAAAACTCAGCCGCCTGTGAGTTCATCACATTTGCCCGAAAATCGAGGTGTTCCTCGGGATAAGCGACATCAGCTTGGGGCATCACACGTTCTTGAATAGGCCGTTCGGCTTGCCGCTGCTGCCAGTGCGCTTCCACAGCGCTGCGACGGAAGTCATTCAGCACACTCATTGGTGTGAATGGCACAGAGCTTAGCTCGCAGATGACATCGTCGGCTGCCATCGAAGAGGCACCGAGTTTACCCAATTGCTTTGTTATAGTCTCGGTTGCGCGTTCTGGCTTCTCGGCGATGGTGAAGGGCCCTTGCAGATGGTGGCTGCTGGTGACGCCGTCTTCATCTGCTATCTGTAGGTCGAGACCATCGGTTCCGCCCACGAGTTTAAGTGTCACATGAAGCAGCCGTTCCACTTTTGCCTTACTTAGCTGTTTGTTGAACTGGTGGTCATGGTTTCGGTGCAGCACGGTGCCGACCGGTACCCAGTCAAAGTGAGCTGGGGTTATCCGAAAGCCATCAACTGCGTTGACGGTAAACCCGGCTATGTCGCCGTGACTATCAACGTAACATAGACCATCACCTGGTGATATGACCGTGTCAGAGTGGACATTCAACCCGCGGGAATCGCAGGCGATGACCTGTCCCACTGGTTCACCCAGCATCTTTGGTGTTGTCCAAGATGACATTCTGGTTCTGCCGTTTAGTTGATGGGTGGTAAAACCTCTGTTAAAGCTCTTGCTTGGGTTGGTGATTAGGTCAGAGACGGTTGTTCCGCTGGAACTACGCCTAAGCCCACGTGCTTGCAGCTCAATGTCCAACTGCTTGCGGTAATGCGATACCACATTCTTCACGTAATCTGGACCTTTTAGGCGGCCTTCGATCTTAAAGCTGCATACTCCAGCATCGATAAGCTGACCAAGGTTTTCCGCCTGGTTAAGGTCCTTTATGGAAAGCAGGTGAGCTAACGGGTGGATCTCAAAACCGGTGTTGTCATGCAGCGAATATCGCAGTCTGCAGGGTTGTGCGCACTGGCCTCTATTGCCGCTGCGTCCTCCCATAGCGTAGCTAAGGGTGCATTGTCCGCTGTAGCACACGCACAGGGCGCCATGGCCAAAGACCTCGG
>CAZFLA010000218.1:0-3896 GCA_964519405.1 uncultured bacterium | reverse complement strand
CGACGGGCCGTATGACCGACTGCCAGCACGCATGCAGAGCATGGTTTCGCAGGTCGTGTGGGATCTGAGCAAGAACTGCGCAGGAATGTGCTTGAGATTTAGCACCGATGCTGAGATCATTAAGGCAAAATGGAGCTTGTGGAGCCCGGCATTAGAAATGGCTCATATGCCTGCTACTGGCGTAAGCGGTCTTGACTTGTATATAAGAACACCTCGAACATCATGGCGTTTTTTAAACAATGGACGTCCTGGAAGTCAGAATGACAATCAAGCCGATTTCGACATGTCAATACTAGGTAAAACAAACAAAGAGTGTATGCTGTATCTTCCGCTTTATAATGGCATATCGAGCCTTCGTGTCGGTTTTCCGAGTAAAGCCCATGTTGAGATGACTGGTATACATACCGGTAAAGAGAAGAAGCCTATCGTTGTGTATGGCACCTCAATCGCTCAAGGCGGATGCGCATCACGACCTGGTATGGTCTGGAGCTCGATATTAGGTCGAAAACTTGATGTGCCCGCTATTAACCTAGGTTTTTCGGCGTCAGGAACTATGGAACCGCCTTTTGGTGAAATACTGGCGGAGATTGATGCCTCAGTATATGTCATCGATTGTCTTTGGAATATCGGAAACCGAGACCAAGCACATTTCGATCGTATTGTTGGTCAGCTCGTGGCATCAATTCGAAAGAAGCACCCGCTGACGCCTATTGTGTTCGTCGGAATGTCATACTATTACATGCCGAAGAACCCATTCTATGCCACCAAGAACCAAGAAAACTCAGTGAAGGCATTGATCCGTAAGGGTGACAGAAACCTGTATAACGTGTCAGACAAGCACCTCATTGGTGATGACACTGAAGGTACTGTAGACTCCGTACACCTCAATGATTTGGGCATGCTGCGCCAAGCAGACGCGCTATATCCCATCATTAAGAAGCTGCTGTAGCTTCCTCGCCAAGCTGTACATGGAGATTACAATGCAGGCTCTTCGCCCTGTGTAATCTCCGTATTGCTTTTTCCGCTTTTGTTTATCCGATAGACGCGAAACGGGTATGCTTCGGGTGCGTGCTTATCGAGATATCCCGAATAGAATATTGCCTGCCCGTTCCTACTCCACACTGGTGATGTCACAAACTGATTTTCCGCAGTAAGCCTGGTGCGCTTCTTGGTGGCATTGTCATAGAGATAGAGCGCTGTGTTTGGTTCGTCAATGAATTTAGTCCACAGTGCTGTGGCCTTCACGAAATGTGTATATGCAAACAACGATGGGTTCGTGGGACACGGGGCAAAACAATCGGTGCTCGATATTTGGTTGTCGTTCATGAATATCCTTACAGGTGCCTTCCACATAACATGGCCATTCACATCCACTCGGTATATGTTGACCAAATCGTGAAACACGATCGATTTTCCATCACCATCCCATCGAATGGAATAGAAACCGCCGAACCCATTCTCTCCGCTTATGCCAATGTGCTTTAGTGATGAGCCGTCGGATTGGATTGTGTATAGGATGTCATGAGAATCTGTGAACCCCGTGAATGCGATGGTGTTTGAAGTCGGTGACCACTTTACTTCGCGGATAAGGTCCTGACGGGTGATGACCCGGCTGGTTTTTGTGCGGAGATCCCATACCAGTAATTCGTATATTTCTTTACTGTTCTTAGCTTCACGGCAGAAGGCGATACTTTTGTAATCGCTGCTAAGGCTAGCACTCTGACCTTTGCCTACCGATATGGCCTTGCCGGAATTGGCTGGCATGAACAGCACCTGTTGGTTGCGGGTAAACACGAATGCTTCAGGAACCGCAGCATGGAGCATCTGAGGTATCAGAACCGCATATATAGATAGAGCTGCACCCAATGCACGTGATATCATAGTGGGCCTCCAGTCGAGCGAATGTGAGTATTATGCAGCTAGTATACCCGATGCATAAACATCATCATGGCATCCACAGGAAGCCAAGCGACAACGACTACCGCGAACGCACTACACTTAACGCGACATCTCCATGGTAAGTGGGTGACTGCAGGCTCAACGGTCCGCCGCTGTGGTTGATCTGTGTTGATGCAAGGTCTCTTCCTGACTTTGTTTCTACCCAGCGTATAAGGTACCGACCTTTCGCAAGTTCAACGCCGACAACCGCTTTGGTACCTCCGCGTACATAAGCTGCGATTTGACTATTAGGAGACGATACTGCTCGTAGTACAGCTTTATCGTCGCATGAGATGAGTTTCACGCTTTTGTCGGGTGACATTTCTATGAACCTAAAACTGTAGATGAACTTCTTAAGCACGCTCAACGCGCTCCTGAGTGATTTTCCTCCAGAGCCAGGAGCTTGCGGCGTTGCCAATCCCTGTGGCGATTTTGTTGAAAACGAGTAATCGAGATTGTTGTATAACCCGCCTCCAGCCATTATAAACTCCCAACCATCCTGGATATATGGCTGCTCGGATTTACCTTTAAAGCCAGTTTCATCACAACCGATGACACCCTTGAAGTGGCTGTTTTGAGGAATGGCATGAGGTGGATTTGCGTAATGAAAATTCAAAATGGAGACATTGGGATCGGGATTTTCAACTTTGGCTGTGATGTTGGCGATATTTTGTGCGATCAGATGTTTGTGTGTGTAGTTCATCTGGGTTTCCGCGATGACGGCTGCAATGTGTTTCTGCCATTCCAATGTAACGCCACCGAAATAAGGCTCATTACATATTTCGTAAAACAGGTTGTCATATGAACGTAGTTCGGAGACGATTTTTCGAACCATAGCTTCTTGGACTTCAGTTAAGTCATGGTGTTTCAGGTTCATGGTGTCATGTGCTGTTGTATTACCTACGCCGTTTATGTTGTTTTGCGCATTCAACGGGCTAAGGTTCCATTCTGCATCACCATAATATGGACAAAACAATGTAGCTTCGACCACGATACTCCGACGTGATGCCTCCTTCATAAAACTGTGAAGGCGATCGAAATATGCCTTATTCCACTGCTGCAGATCGAATTTATTACCGCCACCCGCATATCCAGACTGGTTGGATCGTGCCCATGGACAGATAAAACGCCCTTTTTCTGGAGCCAGTGTATTGTTGATGATGTTCTTTTCTGCGGGGTCTTCACAATATGGTCCGGCAAAGATGCGAGTGTAGTTGAACCCACAGCGTTTCAGCTCATCAAGGTAGGGAATGTATTTGAAATCGAGATTTACTACTGCGCCATAATGCTCCGCTGATGTGATAAGCACAGTCGGTTTGCCCCGAAAGTGAAAATACCGAGAGTTTATTGGATGCAGAGAGATGGGAACCTGAGTTGCTGCGTGACTGGCAACAGCTAGCAGTAGTAACAGACAGACAGAAATTAAAAATACCATTTAGCATTACTCCTCAACCATGAACATGGGTATATACAATGACTGAGATACTGTGAATATGTTACTTAGGACGTAATAAAAGGCTCTGAGTATATTCGGTGTGAACCTGCTGCAGATAGGCGAACATGCGTGCATCATCTTCTTCGTTATACGCAAAATCCATATGTGAAGCGACATATCTAGCAGTCAGACGAAATAGTTCGCAGCTAGTAAACATGGCAGTCCAGATGCTTTCATATCGACCATCTGCGTATGTTTGCACATACAACTGCCAGAAGGAATCGGGAAGGTACCGCTTGAAGTATTTACCGAATTTCCCGCATGATATCTCGAAGTCATGATGACACCCAATCCACCAAGACAGCATTTGGTCCTGCATGTCACGGTTTAGTTCCAGCATACGCTTTGTGTAGGGTAGTTCATCTCGACAAATGCCTTTGGCAGCATTCTGAAGGATCCACCAAAACTCATTACAGCAATCGGCATAATGCTGTGCAGTCGGCTTTGTGATCCAGTAGCTTTG
>CAZFLA010000217.1:0-4021 GCA_964519405.1 uncultured bacterium | reverse complement strand
CCGCGGTTTAGATTCCAGAAAACACTAACGCAGATGACACAAATGAGCCAATTGCAAAATAGCCACACCGCCGCGGGTTTAGTCACCCACCCGACTACATTCCGGGAGCTGACGCTCCGGGAACTGCGTTCCGTGCGGGTTCCTGCACGGGCGGGTGCTCATCAATAGCGGCCGGCGTCGCTTTGCTCCGGCCGGCGCGTGGATACCGCTTCACCGTGTAAATGCCATTTGGCAATTGGCTCATCAGCCATTTTACTGTTCGTTGGGAGACTGGGTGATCACCCAGAGCGGGTATCCCTACTAATTATGATCTTCGTAGAAATACTTTATGTTTTGGCCGGTGGTTACATCCAGCCGGTTGTAAGCCGCATCATACTGGCACTTCACGCCCGGAAGCGACTTCAAGGCCTGCCAGGGCAGATAGATGACATCGGTGTGGGCGGTCACTTTGCTTGGCAGCGCAACGCGCTTCCCATCAAGCATATAGTAGTTGGTGCCAGGTATAACGGATACCTTATGCTTTCTTGCTAGGAACCGAAATGTCTGCAGCGGAATCCTGGATTGAGGATATCCTTTGACAAGCTCTTTGTCATACCGCACCGTGAGGAAATGCGAAGCATGCTGCAGCTTACTCATGCTATCCCATCCCCTTGATAAGTTATCCCAGACTTCACCAGTCGAGGCGTTTACTCGAACTATGTCACCATGGTCGAGAAAGCTGTTTTTGTGAACATATCCGATCTGATAGAGAATGATGGGTTTGGTCACATTCAACGGATCTTGAAAGTCATATTCTGCACTGTGACGATCAGAAATCCAATAAAACTCATATGCTCCTTGCGGATACTGCAGCATGATCCATTGTTTGACAGTATTCAAGGCTTGATCTGGGCTTACAGAAACGACCCCTTTATAGTCGGAAAGATGACAATCAGAGATAGTTGCGGTGATGACCTTTCCTTGCTTGCTAACCTCGATTTGCAAGCTTGTACTGGGTATCCATATACCATTGTCTTGCCGGTACACCCAATAACATGGCGTCATCTTGCTAAGTTTCGCTAAAAAAGCAGGCGGCAAATGCGATGGTGCCCATGCCTTAAATGCTTTCGCAATCACCTTAGGGTTCTCAGAAGTGTCATCACCTGTGAAATCCGATGCCCAAAAAACCACGTTTCCAGATTTGCGATCTATCTGTACGATGTCCATATCGTTCATATCTGAGCTGCTACTGAACGAGTATGTATGAACTTGCTCCCCGCATTGGCATTTCGTATCTTCTTTTGTGATTTCATTTGGCTTCCAGTTCGGCTCATTCAACCATTTTCGTGCGATGACTAGTGACTGTGCTTTAGAAATAAGCCCCCAGTTGGTGGTGACATTATAGATACCATATGCCGATACCACGATGATAATACAGATCACGAGCAACTGTTTGAGGGAAACACCTTTTTTCATATAACCATCCTGAACCAAAATGCGGTGCGGCGTGAACACTGTTCACGCCGCGCCGATCGATGTGCCTAGATTTTACTTGACTTGCTTCGGTTTTGCCGCCGGCTTCGCGGCTGCCTTGGCCGTGGTGATATCCAACCGGTTGAACTTAGCGTCGTAGCTGCACTTGATGCCAGGCAGGCTTTTCAGCGCCTGCCAGGGCAGGTAGAGTGTGCCGGCTTTCGCCGTGACCTTTGCCGGCAGCGCCACCCGCTTGCCGTCCAGCGTGAAGGCCTTTTCACCGGCCTTCGCGCTGAGCTTGTGGCCTGCTGCTAGGCGTTGGATCAGTCTATTGTCCAGCACTATCTGGCTGCCAACCATTATTCCGCTGCCTATTGATGACCCATTTAAGAAAACGTGGGCTACCGGCACCATTACATTGCGATGGTAGGTCCGCCCCTTACTCGAAGAACCTCCCATTATATCTTCGTGATACACAGAACCGGTTTGAGCGTCCACTGCAGCTAGACAAGCATATGTAACGCTGTCATCGCTATTCAGCTCATGCACTTCAAACGCATACGCCACTTCGTAGATACCAGCCGGAGTGAATATAATCAAAGGTACGGGTTTCATTGCGGAGCAGGTTACGGCAGGAGCATCAGTAAGTCCATTTAGGACGTATGATGCAGCGATCTGCTCTGCTTGTGATAGCGACATCACCACTGCGTTATCAAAAGTCGGTGATGGACGTTCTAAGAATTCATAATGATCGACAGTGCCATCTGATGTGACATTTACACTGCAGGTGTTGCAGTAGTCTATGAAGCCGTGTGAAGTCACTCTAGCGTAACTCCCGGGATAAAGTTCACTGTAAAATCCTTGTGAGAACTTCGGAACATGAACCCCCAGGTATTTTTGTGCAACTGTCCTTGTTAAGGAATCTGATGCAGACCGCCGTTTCCGAGTAAAAGACGAAAAGTCAATGACTTTAGGTTGATAGGCGCTAACACTCCAGATTTTGTCATTGTTTACCAAAATCCAGCTATTCTCTGCTAGCGGTCCAGCATCTTCGCTAGCTGTCTTAGGGATTACAGACTCAAATGATAGAGTTGCATCGGATTCGAACTGCCTGACGGTTTGCATAGCTTGTTCCTGGCTAACATTATCTGGCATTACACAATAAGCGCGTAACGAAGCCATGCTTATAAGCAACGTTAATATCACATTAGTGTGTTTCATTTTAGTTCTCCAATATCGGAGATCGCTGCAGAATACCGGGTGTCAGTTCCGTAGTGCCTTGTCGTATGGTCATACACAATCTCATCTCCTATTAGCCGCCGGCTTCGTTGCCGACTTGGCTGCCTTGGCCGTGGTGATATCCAGCCGGTTGAACTTGGCGTCGTAGCTGCATTTCACGCCTGGCAGGTTCTTCAGCGCCTGCCAAGGTAGGTAGAGCGTGCCAGCTTTCGCCGTGACCTTGGCTGGCAGAGCAACCTGCTTGCCGTCCAGCGTGAAGGCCTTTTCACCGGCCTTCGCGCTGAGCTTGTGGGTTTTGGCGAGGGATTGAAGCCAGCCTATGGGCACATCGGTGTGTTTACCTGTGCGAATGAGTTGACCATCACGCAGGATTCGGAAACCAATCTGCTTGCCGTATTTTGGTTTGCTGTCGATGATTCCGCCTAGCCATTGCTCTCGGTCATCAAACACACTGCCATCCACAGCATTCACATAAACATAGAAGCCCATTTGGTCTTCATCACTGGTCACTTCAGTGAATCTGCGCCATACAGGCTGCCACAACCCAAGCGCATCAGGTGCCATGATAAGCTGGTTGGTGTAGAAATATTCTGGGAAGCTCACAGTGGCATCAGGATATTGGTTACCTAAATAGTTGCTGCACAATACTTGTGCTTGGTTGAGGTTTATAGAAATCGTGCCTGTATATACTGGTGCAACACCATTGTTCACATATAGCGCGCTCGGTTGAGCATCATCAAATAGATGAATTTCGACGCGGTTTACCCAGTCAATAACTCCATTAGGACATACTGGTGCGAACAACATGGGATAGCCTGTTTGCTGTAGTGTGGCCGTCTTTGCAGCCGGTAAGTGATTCTGAATATATGTCCACGCCTGCTGACGGTAATTTGGACTATTGAAGGGTAACATAACTTTATTGCGTAAAGTGTAGGTGTAGGTAATCACTTGATGATGCACCATCGAAACTCGAAAAGTCGCTCTAATTAAACCGTCCTCATGCCGATAAGTTCGATTCGAAGGCAGCAGCATGCCGTAATCATTTTCTAATACCAATGGATCAGTATCCTGCCCAAGGTAGGTCACCATGTAGTTTGGATCACCGACCCATGTCCTGATGGCTTGTAAGTCATCTGGATCAACTTGGGCATGTGCAGCGATGCTGGTGACTAAAAACATAACTGCTAGCTTAACGATGTTGTTCATATCACATAACCTCCAAAAATCACATGCATTCGACGATGGCCTGCTTCGTGACATCATCATTATTTAGCGGCCGCCGGCTTCGTTGCCGACTTGGCTGCCTTGGCCGTGGTGATATCCAGCCGGT
>CAZFLA010000216.1:0-4067 GCA_964519405.1 uncultured bacterium | reverse complement strand
CGGGAATTTGAAAAAACAGATGGGTTCACTGTATTCTATTCCTAAGTTCCGACCAAGAAAGCAAAGGATGTGAACAATGAACCCATCGAAACACAGCTTAACAATTTTGGCTCAGATTTTCAAGCATATCCCTCGGAACCTGATTCCAAGACTGGCTCATGAGTATGGTGTATCTGCAAAGTGCCGAAGCTTCTCCCCAAACAGTCATGTATTAGCTCTGGCCTACGCCCAGCTTTCACATTCAATTAGCCTTAATGACGTCTGTGATAGTCTGCAGAATCACAGTGGAGCTTTGGCAAGTATACGTGAGGCGGTTCCACCTAGCCGTAATGGATTGTCTCACGCAAATCGTGAGAGAAATGCCGATATGGCTGAAGCTCTCTTTTGGGAGGTGTTCTCTGACATAACATGCCGATTTTCGGGGTTTGGTTTCTCTGGGCGTCAATACTGCGGCCTTCCTCGCCGCTTCAAACGCACGATCAATGTAGTAGATTCCAGCACAATCGCACTTGTAGCCAACTGTATGGATTGGGCTCAGCACCGCCACCGTAAAGCCGCGTTCAAGATGCATCTGCGCTTGGATCTGCAAACATTCCTTCCAAAATTTGTGCTTGTCAAAGCAGCAAATACGCATGATATCACTGAGGCATATGAAGCTTGTGCTGGAATAAGCGCCGGTGAGATCGTCATATTCGACAAGGCATACCTAGGATTTGATCTCCTAAATAGTCTCAGCAAACGTGATGTCTTTTGGGTGACCCGTGCAAAGGATAACATGCAATATGCAATTGTGGGACAGCACAGTGAGCCCAAAGGCAATATCCTGCAAGATGTTTATATCAAGCTTACCAATCTCAAGTCTTCGGGGTTATACCCGCATCGTTTGAGGTTAGTAGAGGCTATGGTTGATTTCGATGGAAAGCCTCGAAAGATGGTGTTTCTGACCAATAACATGAAATGGGCTCCATCTTCCATTTGTGACCTCTACAAGTCTCGCTGGGGTATTGAGGTGTTTTTCAAGGAAATCAAGCAGACCTTACAGATAGCAGATTTTATGGGACACAACGAGAATGCTGTTCGTTGGCAGGTATGGACGGCATTGCTAGTGTATATACTATTGCGATTTATCTCTTGGCAGGGCCGATGGAAATCATCGTTTACTCGTCTATTTACCTTGTTACGCGGCGTATTATGGAGCTGCCTAAATTTGTCTAGTGTGTTGAGCTGCTGTGGGACAGCACGTGGCAGCACGAAACTTCGGGCGGCACCATATCAACTGTATTTACCTGGATTTTCAACGGGGTAGGTGTAAAACCCAAAATGGGGTAATCGAAAATAAGGCTAAGCCGAGCACGGAATTAGGGCTTTTTCGGTAGATTTACAGAATTGTGGGATGGTATTGATTGTTTACTTGTGTATAGAGGAAAACAGCGCTTGAGGTAAAATTATGGTAGGAGAGTGAAATAGATGTCTGACGACTTTTCTATGATGTTTACCGGGGTGCCTGAAAACTACCCTGTGGTAATATATGGCAACGAAGTGCTGCGTAAAAAAGCACAGCCTGTACACAAGATCGACAGCGAAATCAGGAAACTGGTTAGCCGAATGCGCACAGTGCTTACTGAGGCATACGGCAGCGGTCTTGCGGCTCCGCAGATCGGGGTGTCGCTGGCGGTCATCGTGTATATGGATTATATGCAGGGGGAGCAGCCCGTCGTGAAGGTGCTGGTCAACCCTGAGATCGTGAAGTCTGGGAGCGAAATGGTTGACTTTGACGAAGGATGCCTTAGCTTACCGGGACTGCGAGCTACCGTGACACGTCCTGACCAGATATGGGTTAAGGGCATGGATATGAGCGGCCGAACCATTCGCTTCAAGGCGACGGGTATGACGGCTCGTGTGCTTCAACACGAGATAGACCACCTATCAGGACGTCTCTATATCGATATAGCGGATCCGAACAGCTTCTACTGGATTACCGATACCGACGAAGATTCTTCCGAACCCGTTGAGGGCGAGGATATATCAGCGGCGTCAGCTTAGTGGCTAAGATTGTATTTTTCGGATCTACTGAGTTCTCAGTGCCCAGTCTGATTACATTGCATCAGGCTGGGCATATCTTGTGTGCTGTCGTTACTCAACCAGATAGGCCATCAGGACGCGGCATGAAACTGCAGTCTACTCCCGTCAAACGCATGGCGCAGGAGCTGGGACTGGATATATACCAACCCAATCGGTGCCGGTCGAAGTCCTTTATTGAGAAAATCAACGCCATGGAGCCGGACTTCCTAGTAACCGCAGCATTCGGGCAGCTGCTGCCTAATGCACTGCTCGACACCGCTCGCAGCGGATATGCACTCAATGTTCATGCTTCTTTGCTGCCGAAGTATCGCGGAGCGGCGCCGATTCATCGCGCCATCATGGATGGTGAAGAGGAAACCGGCGTATGTATCATGCAGATGGTCGCCAAGATCGATGCTGGGGATATCTACTCATCTGTATCTCGGAAGATATTGCCGGAGTATAATGTGCGCACACTGGAAGAGTTATTAGCCGGTGATGGAGCCCAGCTGTTGGTATCAACTATAAACCAGATGATGTCTGGCGTTGTTCAGGCTGTGGCACAGGATGAGACTCAAGCCACATATGCACACATGATAGAGCGTGAGGATGCATTTATCGACTGGAAGTTATCGGCGAAGCGGATATTCGGCCAGATGCGTGCGATGTCACCCAAGCCAGGTGTCGAGTTTGTGTGGAACGGCAAAGGCGTGAAGCTGTGGGAGGCTGAAGTGATACCCGCACCGCTGTCTCAGCCAGGGTGTGTGTTATCGGTCGATAAACAGAGTATTGTGGTAGCCTGCGGTGAAGGCGCATTAAGGATATCTGAGGTTCAGCCAGAGGGTAAAGCCTGCATGGGTGTCTCTTCCTGGGTGAACGGTGCCCGTGTGAAGTCTGGAGATCGCCTTCAATCACGCTTCGAAGAGTGAAAGGACGTAATACGTTGAGCTGTAGTAATCATAAAGTGCCGAGTGTCGCGTTTGATGTCCCTTATGAGTATTACCGGTTGCCAAATGGTCTGCGGGTTATTCTGTCTTGTGATCATTCCGTGCCGGTTGTGGCAAATGTGATTCTGTACGATGTGGGTGCTCGTAACGAGCAGCTCGGCCGCACAGGCTTCGCCCACCTATTTGAACACATGATGTTTCAAGGGTCGGAAAATGTGCCAAAAGGGGAGTTCTTCAAATACGTAGAAGACAATGGCGGCCTGATGAATGGCATGACCAGCAATGACTTTACGATTTACTTCGAAGTGATGCCAAGCAACCAATTGGAGCTTGCACTATGGCTGGAAGCAGACCGCATGCGTGCGCTGCAGGTTGACCAGGATAACCTCGACAACCAGCGTGATGTGGTAAAAGAAGAAAAACGGCTGCGATACGATAATCAGCCTTACATATACGCGATATATGAGTTGCTGATGGGCAAGCTCTACAGCAACTTCGCAAACGCGCATACGGTGATCGGCAGCATGGAAGACCTAGATGCCGCCACTCTGGAGGATGTTCAGTCCTTCTGGCGCACCTACTATGCTGTGAACAACGCCATACTTGTGCTGGCTGGTGATTTTGATGTTGATGAAGCCAAGGCACTGATCGGTAAATACTTCGGCGCTATGATCCCACAAAACCGCCCTGATGATCCTGACTTTTCCGAAGCGGATCGTGATGAGGTGGCAACAATTGATTATACAGACAAACTAGCCGCTGTTCCGCTTTTGGCGAGTGCTGTCACCGTGTGTGATGCCCTCCATGCCGATGCGCAAGCGCTGACACTGCTCGAGAGGCTGTTGCTAGACGGCGAAACCGCACGCCTACATCAGCGACTGGTGAAGCACGATCAAAGTTGTGCGTCTATCGGCGGTGGTTACGATATGCGGCGTGGACCAGGATGTTTCCAATTCATCGCCATGCTTAATCCTGGAGCTGACTTCGATACAGTGCAATCGGCAATCGAACAGGAGCTGCATCGGGTTGCTTCTGATGGAGTTGCAGACGATGAACTTA
>CAZFLA010000215.1:0-4074 GCA_964519405.1 uncultured bacterium | reverse complement strand
GGAAACTTTAGCTAAAAATAAGATCAACATAAGCGATGATTTTGTGTTTTTTGGTAACAGGGATACCAACAGTCATGCATTATAGTAACCGTTTGATATCATTCTCAGTCATTGTAGTTATGTGCTTATCTATTATGTGTAGTGGTTGGGCCCAAGTGCCTACCATATCGCCAGATGATGCTCCATCAGCAAATGAGGGTCCTGCCATCGATGCTGTCGCCGCGATAATCATGGATCCTATCAGCAAGCAGGTGCTTTACAGCAAGAACGCCGATCTGCGTCGGCCTAACGCAAGCACCACAAAAATGATGACCGCATTGCTGATGATGGAACAAGCAAAAACCAATATGGTAGTCACCGCTAGTCCGCGTGCCATCAGTATGCAGTATGCGAACCTAAACCTGAAACCAGGTGAGAAGTTTTCATTAACCGAGATGTTGTATGCCATACTAATGCGCAGCTCCAACGATGGCTGCGTTAGCGCTGCCGAAGCGCTAAAGGGCAATCAGGCGGCGTTTGTGGCCAACATGAACGCACGCGCAAAGCAACTGGGATGCGTAAACACCCACTTTATGAATCCACACGGACTTAGTGCTGTTGGCCATTACAGCTCGCCTCACGACCTGGCGTTGATCGCCTCTGAGTGCATCAAGCACCCTCTTTTTAACCAGATCGTGTCAACAAAACAACACGTGATGGTGCGCAGCATCAACCAGAAAGACCTCGCATTACGCAACCTTAATAAAGCACTATGGACTGTTCCTGGCTGTGACGGCATCAAAACCGGCTACACAAAAGAAGCTGGCAACTGCCTAGCCGGGTCGGTAACTAGAAATGGTTGGCGGCTCATCATTGTTGTCATGAAATCACACCAAACTCATGTTGATACAGGAGCTTTGGCCGACTGGGCTTTTGCGCGCTACCAGCCGGTAGACATCATGGCCTCTGGTCAGTCGCTAGAGACAATCAAGTCTAAAGGCCTCTTCGGACGAGATATCCCTGTAGTGTCATCATCATTAATTCGTGTGGTGGTGCCGAAAGGTGACCAAGACAAGATCACCACGAAACTACACATTAACTCCACAAAACTGCCGTTGAAAAAAGGGCAGGTGCTTGGGCGAGTGCAGGTACTCGTTAATGGCAAAGATATCTTCGCTTCGCCTGCAGTGGCCGGTGAGGATGTCACCCGAAATTACGGTGCACGCAATAAAATCATCGGACTATCATTGTTATTGGCTGTGATACGCATCTTCCTGTGGCCGCGACCGCCAAAAGGAGCTCCTCGCAGGAGATTTAACTATAGCCGTCAGCTTCCTAGCAATCGCCAGCGGCGACGCATTATTGATTGAGATGAACAGCAGTCAACCGAGCGGTTGACACCAAGCTAAAGCACGGTAAAATGAAATCAGCATACGCATATGCGTTGACCGGGGGAAAGCGGTGAGAATCCGCTGCAGGCCCGCTACGGTGTGTCTTTACCGAAAGACAAGCCCGAGTGCCCGGATGCTGAATATCTATGTCTGACGACACCTTCGTGGAAAGAGGAAAGCCAACATGACTAGCCCGTTTCGGCACCGTGCCTTTACGCTTATCGAACTTCTGGTTGTTATAGCAATCATCGCCATATTAGCCGCCATTTTATTCCCTATATTTGCCCAAGCACGATTGAAAGCTAAGCAAACCACTTGCGCAAGCAACCTGCGCCAGACAGCCGTGGCGTTTGACATGTATACTCAAGACTACGACCAAACCTACCCCATGGCAGTCTATTACAATTCCGACTACTCGGTTGAAACGGCGTGGGACTACACACTGACCTGGAACAAGCAGTTCCAGGTTACCAGCAGAAAACCAGGACTGATTGGAAGTTATGCAAAGACTAACGAGATCAGCAGTTGCCCTTCAAATGAGATCAAAGAACAGTGGGGACGCCCCTACACGGGATATGCATACAACACCAGTTACATCGGATGCATCGCAGACCCACCCGAATTTAGGCAGCCCGCAGCTGAAAGCGAAATTGCCCAACCATCTGACACCGTGCTGATAGCGGATAGTGCGATGTTCAGCGGAGGTAGCATGTCGGGCAACAACTTCCTGCGTGCCCCCAAAGACATCTACTATGGTTACTGCGGACCCAATGTTCACTTTCGGCATCTTGGTACCGCGCAGGTCGCTTACTGCGATAGCCACGTGAAAGCCGTCAAAGCGAAGTATAACGCACGCACAGACGCGCCGGAACTCGCCGACCTCAGCGCCGATGACAGTGCCTACGACCTGAAGTAGTTTCGGTAAGTTGCTAAAAATATGAATAGGGCACCGCACGCGATGCCCCAACATACACCAACTCATGCCCCAACATACATCAGCCGATATCCTAACGGGCACCGCACGCGATGCCCCAACATACACCAGCCGATGCCCCAACGTAAGCCGAATGATCTCTTAGCCCCGAACCATGCGCAGCAGCACCGCTCCGCCAGGCAGCAACTCGAAGCTATTCGTCCGCGATGACTCGAAGCGCTTGCGCAAGCCATCGAACCGTTCAAGATGCCATCCAGAAGCCAGTTCGACCGTGGCGACGCTCTTTCGGTCAAGCAGTTTATTAACCACTAACAAATGCTCTTTCGTGAACATCCCAACAGTCAGCGATTCACCTCTGACATTTAGCAGCGGCATACACGGTGTGAAGCGAGTAACGGGTTCCGACTCTGCACCGACATGCATCACCTTGGTGCTATCGAGCTTCGCCAGGATACTGCCTATCGGGTAGATTTCGTGGTTAATCTGCGAAATCTCGTAGTAGTTCTGCGTCTTGCGTCCATCTCTGTCTAGGCATGAATCACGATACAAGAATTGATCTCGCGGCGGCAGGCAGTAGTTGTACCAAAGCATCCCCTTGGCCCCATATGCTAGCGCATGATAAGCATCCCACCGCAGTTCCGGTGGCCGGGGATCTCGGCATCTATCCTGCGGAACAAGCTGCGCTGTCACCCACATCGGCAGCTTGGCTCGTCGGCACTCGTTCCTTACAATCTCCAGATTGGTGATGTATCCCTTGCCATTTAGACCGGTGTCTGTATTCCCCCACCTCTTCAACCATCGTTGAACGGCCGCTTCGCCTTGATCGTTCGGTATGGGCGGTGCTTTGGGATCGATAAACCAATGGTAGTTGTCATAACACACCATATGAGGCTTCACCTCGTCGATGTATCGCCGTACATATTCCTGGTAGCTCTCAGTGCCTAAGGCACCCCCACCATAAGTGGGCAGTATATTAACCATTGGCAGATGGTTAGGGTCGCCCTCTGCACATAACCTCACCATTTCAGCCACATGAGGAAACAACATCGCCGATGGTTCATCTGTTAGGTAATACCCATACAGGCCAGGATGGTTACGGTAATCCTGAGCCGCTTGTTTCACCAAATCGATGGAGCCCTCTTTCCAAAAGGCATTCTCTATACGGATATCAAACAGTACAGCTTTAACCCCGATCTTGCTGCAGATATCCAGCAGTCGCGTGTTCTCTGCCACGTAACTAGAGCCTTTTGGCAAATAATCCCACCATCCAGGAGGCAATACCAGTGTGAATCCGGCATCTTTGACCTCACGCACAGTTCGTTCGCTGATCTGCTTATATCCTAAGCCATGCCACGCGCCTATCTGAAACTCACGAAGGTCAATCAACGTGTTGTTCCTTTCACCGATTTAACGGGGGCTATCGTGACATCATCTAAATACACCACTGCAGGCTGAGTTGCATAACTGATAAACCCGATCCAACTCACTATTGGGAATGCTTCCGCCTTACATGGCACAACCAACGATGAAGCCTTATCGCCGTCTGGAGTGACCGTAAGCTGCCATTTGTTTTTGTACAGCTTGCCAACCCCTGCCCTCATCTCATACACAACCCATTTATTGTGAGGTATATTGATTGTCTTGTCGCCTGCGGTCACGACCCCGTTTTTTATTGAGATCATCGGACCAGTTATGAAGTGCGTTAAGTCGGTCACCCAGTCGCGCCATTCTACATTAAAGTTGGTGTGTTCATCCGTCATGAGCGCGAAA
>CAZFLA010000214.1:0-4093 GCA_964519405.1 uncultured bacterium | reverse complement strand
AGGGCTGTATATGCCGCGAGTGTTTTACAGGGATGATATATGCCCACACCTTCAATGGCAGGCTGCTGTGACGGCTCAGCGGTCTCTTTTTTAAGCAGTTTCTTAATGACATTGAGTGCGGCTTTCGGTCGGCTGCTTTCCACCGTATCAAGCCATACGACTTCTGCACCAAGCTTCACTGCTTCTTCCACACGCCGAGTCGCTTCATCGACCGGCTGGCTGAGTATGCCACGAAGCACAGCCTCAGTCTGATGCATGTCATCTTTGTGCACTAATCTCGCCATCGCCAACGACAGCCCTCTCTGGTAAGCTGAAGGGGCTTGAAGAGAACCCCAATTTCATGGCCGACGGTGAGCGGGCGCGTCGTATGACCATCCAGCTGGAGCAATTGTGCGAGATGCTGGATCGCCGTCACATACAGCTCAATGTTTTGGATACTATGGGTTTGTGCGGTATGCACGTCAATAACGAGGGTGCTCTGCAGGCCCGGTTAGGCGGAGCCAGTTTCCACAGTATTATACTGCCGGGGGTGCTTGTCATCTCCTTACCGGAGCTTCTTTTGCTTGAGGAGTTCGTAAGCCGGGGCGGCCATCTGGTTGCTTGGGGCTCACTGCCAACTCACTCATCTGATGAGACTGAACGTAAGCGGTTATCGGAATGCTGTGAGCGCCTATTTGGGCACAGCGTCAACCCAAAACAGATGAACCAAAACCCATATGGTGAAGGCATCGCCGTGTTCATTCCATTTGAACCAGGCACCGAAATCGCCTGTATTGAGAACATCATCGACCTGGTTATCTAGATCGCAGCCTGCTTGCTGCGCTAGCGTAGCCGATTACGAAGCAATTTAACGGCTTCTGCTTCCAGACGCACCATGGCGACATGTGCCATTCCCTGCTGATCGAGTGGGTGTGACTGCAGGTACGCCTCTACAACCGCGTTTACGAACTCATCGCGCTGCTCTTCGGGCAGTCGTTGGGTGTATGGCAGCCAGGTGGTGCGTATCCAGCCGGCCAATCCTGCAGCTCCTTGCTGAGTCATGTCTCGATGCAGCAACTGCACATGGATGGGCTTCAACCCTGCCTGTATAAGCCATAGTTTGTATTCATCCGGTGCATACCAACCATATGGAAATTCCATGTCTTCAAAGTACTTACCCCAGCATTGATGGCAGTATCCCGATTTTATTGTTTCAATAATATGCTGTGCGTTGCCTTTGCCGCCCATCTGCAGCAGACATCGTCCTCCGACAACTAAAGCGTTGGCAATACCCCTGATCACTGGTTTGTGGTCGACAATCCAGTGCAAAGCGGCGTTAGAAAAGACCACATCAAACTGCTCGTGATAGTCCATACGGCTTGCATCCATCACCGCGAAGCTTAGGTTACTGTGGCTAGCTCGTGGAAAAGCCTGCTGCGCAAATGAGATCATCTCTGGGCTGATATCTGTGCCAACGACCAAGCCGTCTGGCAGCAGCTCCGCTATGGCCGCTGTAATTTTTCCGTCACCGCAGCCGATATCCAGAACGCGTTCTTTACCAGTTAATGATAGTTTGGCGATGAGCTCGCTGGCCCATTGCTGCTGCGCCGCCGAGTGGCGGCTGTAGTCATTTGCATCCCACTTTACCATGTGTCACCTCAACACCTAGCATTATATTCGTTAATTGGCCGTTGATGAGCTGAAGCCGTATCGACAAAGAAATCCCTTCGGGAAGGCGGTCCCGAAGGGTTGAAGCGTAACGGCAATGGGAAGCGGAGATTACTGAACGACGTTGCCAGTGGTTGGATCGTAAATCGGTGCATTGTTGCAGCTGTATGCTTGCTTACCCCATAGGAAGTGCTGTGGGTTAAGGGTTGCTTCCAGCTTGAAGAACTTAGCATGACCATCTGAGAAGACATAGTTGGCTCCGCCATTATGTCGGTCGGCGCTGATGTATGCGATGTGGTGCTGGCCGCCAGCGTTGTTGTTGGTCTTGGCATAGTTTATTGCGGATATCGCTTGAGCATAGGTGAGTGCGTAGATTGGACCAGTTACGCCCTTCTCACCATCGAACACGGCGCCATTATCGCTGACAGCGTTGGTCGGCCGATGGCTCTTGATGGCTGCGCCGCCTGTCGGGCTGCTGTCATTAAGCGCACCTAAGGTGTCGGTGATCTCGGCAACAGCTATCACATCAGAGGGGTTGTCCACCTGGCTGGTTGATACCACGTTCTGCGGAATCGCTTCGAACTTCTTTCGCGGCATAATCAGCTCGTTGCATATGTAGCTCATACGCACTGCTTGAATGTCTGACACGCCTTTGGTTTGAGGCACCTGACCTGCCGGTGAGTTGCCATTTGTGTAGTTGGTAGGTGCAAATCCATGCAGCGCGTGGCTAGGGCATACCCATATACCGGAGCTGGAATTCTTCTGTTTGACATAGGGGTCAACCATTCCGGTCCACTGAACATACCCGTTAGCGCTGGTCGCGCCGTTGATGTAGTAGTAAGCCATGGGGTAGGTTTGGTCGTAATCTTCGGAATACATCATTATCCCTAGTCCAATCTGCTTTTGGTTTGATAAGCAGTTGGCTTGCTTTGCCTTCTCGCGGGCCTGGGCAAATACCGGGAACAAGATTGCTGCCAGTATTGCTATAATGGCAATAACAACCAGCAACTCGATTAAGGTGAAGGCGTTTCGCTTGTGCATGTTAACTCCTCGAAGCTTATTATCGGTCTCAAATCATAGGCGGCCTTGTCGGCACCACATACACGATATTCCGCGCTTGTTATGGCGTAGTTAAGAAGAGATTAGCGATATATTAAGGCTGACCCAAAGCTGCATATTTGCCGGTAATCGCAAGAAATCCCCGTGATGATTGTTGTGATATGCCCATCACGGTACCATATAGGGGTGCAATACGTTGGAAAGAGCGAGGAGTTCATGGTGTTCAAACAGCTAACGATGATGATCTTGATGGTTCTTAGCAGTGATGCCGCGGCGTGGTGGCTGCTGAAAGCTCAAGGATTGGCCACGAAGTGGATAGCACCTAGCGCCTATACGGCAGCCACAATAGGTGCACTGATCATCGCGGTTGTGATGGCATCATTTATGTCCCGATGGAAACAACTTACTCAGCCAACCGAGCGGGTGGCAACTGCTCCTGACGATAACCCATGGGCGGCACAGGCGTTGCTATTCGGCCGCTGCGATGGTTCGGCTTTGAAAGTAGATATCTTGACAGCATACCAAGCGGGGGCGCTCAGCGAGAGCGATCTACCGATCAAGCTCACCAAATCCGCACCGGAAGTGTTACCCGATCGACTATCGCGGTTGCTGCACCAAGCTGATGGTCAACCAGCCAAGAAAGCAACCAAACGGATGATGGCACAGGGCACACGCTCTGCTAAGAAGATGCTCAGCCATGCCAGCCGGGGCGTTTTGATAATTGGTATCATCGTGATGTTAATTGGGCTGTGTATCACTTCACCGCTGGGTGAAACCACTAAACCGGTGGTATCCGCGGCAAGCTGGCTGACCTCTATATGTCTTGCGATATTGAGCTACAGAACCATCATGCGCATGGTGTGGGCTGGAAGTAAGCTTGTGGGTTATGCGGTAGTGGCGTTGTTTATAACTGCTGTGGTGTTAGCTGCCGCGCTGCAGGTTCAGTGGCCCGACCTCATGCCCTTCTGGTTTATGGGCATGGTTGGTGTAATTGGCGGATCGGTATGGCCGTTGTGCTGGAGCGTGAAGAAGCCGCATCAACAGGCGATGCAGCGTTGGGCCGGATACAGGCACACCATAAAGAACGAAGCATCTAGCGACGAACAACAGCCAATTGCTATCGCGCTGCACTTGAAACAATAACGCGGAAATATATGAGCCAATTTCAGAATAGCCATGATGCCGCGGGTTTTCCGCAGCGACAGTAAGGGCAGTTCGGTGGGCTCATGATTACCTGTCATGACCGATGGTGAAGCGGTATCCATGCGCCGGCAGGAGTGAAGCGACGCCGGCCGCTATTGGTAAGCCGCGCGGTGCAGGAACCCGCACTGGACGCAGTTCCCGGAGCGTCAGCTCCCGGAACGTAGTCGTGTGGGTGACTAAACCC
>CAZFLA010000213.1:0-4131 GCA_964519405.1 uncultured bacterium | reverse complement strand
ATACCCACCACAGCACCGGAAATCAGGCCTGCGTAAGCACCTGCGGTAGTTCCCTTCTTCCAATAAAGGCCGCCGATAATGACCGCGCCAGAGCCGCCTAGCCACAGGGTACCTGTGATAGCAAAGAAGAAGTAGATCGCCTCAGTTGGTTTGTAGAGTAGGCTGAACAGAAATGCAAATGCAGCTACAAAGAAGATAGAACGTCGTAGCACCTTAATGTGATCTTCAGCACTCAGCTCCTTATTGCGCCATGGCATATACACATCCTGTACGAAAATACTTCCCCAAGAGTGCATATATGTATCATGACACGTAAAGCTAAAGAACAAGAAGATCATCGCCAGCAGTCCCTTAACGCCTACAGGTAATATAGTCACCGCGGCTAACGGAACACGCATCTCATTTTTAACGGCTTCATTTGGAATCTGTGCAAGGTGAGCATTTACCCATGCTGCTTTGCTTGAGAATTCCGGCAGCTTCATGATGGCAATTGCGGCTAATGCCAGCAAAGTAATGCAGAGTGCTTGAGGCATCTGGCGCCACACGCCAATAACGCCGCCCATCTTTTGCTCATGAGGGGTTTTCGCGGAACTAAAGAAGCCTTGTCCGCCCTGCCATGCCATATATCCGTAGAAGGCACCAATCAGCGCAACCGCCTGGTACCAGAAGTTGAAGTCATTTACCCCGGCTGTATGGAAGGGGTTCAGCATACTTTGGTTAGCTGGCATTTTGGACATAGCCTCAACCATCTGCGGCCATGAAACCTGTGCAAGCACAGCAACGATGACCACACAGAAAGCAACCAGCGAGACCATACCTTGAACGCACTCAGTCACCATGACCGATATCTGTCCGCCCATGGTGACGAATGTTAATGCCAGCCCAAGGTCAACTAACATGACTGTGGCAAATGTGGAGATGTGGAACGGCAAACCAGGAATCATATAAGTTATCGGAAGGCCGCAGTAATAGATAAAGAAATGGGCTGCTGCAGCCGGGAATATTCCGAAGTTAAGGATGCCCGATGTCCAACAGACTGTTCCTGCAAAAACTCGGAACTTGCGGTTATACCGCATCTCAAAGAACTGAGCCATGGTTAAGGCACGGGTCTCACGGAACCGATAGTAAACCCAACCTGTAAGCAGAATAATGACACTTACAGGTATCATCATTCCTCCCCAGAAACCAGGAGCTAGTCCTACCTTATACAGCATCTCAAATGTGGCGATAAAGGTGATAGCACCTGTATTGCCCATCTGAGAGGAGATTGTCAGCAAATAACGTCCTGCTAGGCGGTTAGCAGACAAGAAGTCCGTAACCCCTTTCATATAATGCTTCGTGCTCAGGCTAACTAAGCGCAGCGCGACAACTGACACGATGAGTATCGTCCAGTCTATCCACGAGAGATTCATGTATTGCACTCCCTGCTAGTATGTTCGGAGAAAATAAAAGGCGGGGTGCCCCGCCCGTAAGAAATTATTCGAACTGCATAAACCCAAAGCTGCGAGGCTGATGGAATGCAATCGAACTGCCGGGCAAATCTGCCCAGGTTAGATAAGCGCTGCCCGATGGGGTATCGCGTTCGATACGATATAGTCCGCCTAGCCACACATCACCCGACTTCGGCATCGCTTTGCGATCGCTAAACACAGTTAGTGGAATCTTAATCTCGGTAACCCAGCCCTTTTTCTCAGTGCCGTTTACCATGACCTTGCCCCAGCGTGTGGTGTTCTTCATGCCTTTGGCATCCCATTCGCGGCTGCCGCGCCATCGGCCATCTGGTGCCCAGACGATCTCGAGGTCGATTTTAGCACCGAGTGGATTCCACTCAAATTCGTAGTAGTCCATTTCGTCGCAGCCGGCGTCCACAAACATCTCAGCGACGTCTTGTTCCCACAGGTTCATTTCGTCGCGAGCCATCCAAGTTTTTGTACCGCTGTCTTCGCAGTCTATACGCATATACAGCCACTGCGAGTCATATCCAAGCCTCATGCCAGTCAGCGGAGTGCCGGCACCTTGATGCTTCCAGTTGCTCAGCACGGTTTGCGGCAGCTTCGACCAATCGGGCATTCCGTTCGCCGACAGCTTAGCAACCTTACCAATCATCAACCGCGGGTATGATGTCAGCACTTTCGGCAGTGTCTCGGCATAGGTAAACCGCTTGAGGGCGTTGGACAGCATAGTTTTGTCTTTCGCAGCCACACAATAGTAAGTGCAAGCACCGCTGGCTGAGGGCTGCTGAACAGCAGAGACAACATCCTTACCGGTCATGGCTGCCACTTTAGGCAAAACAGACACAGGCAGGTATTTAGCCAACGACTTCCGCGATTCGTCATTCATCTTGCTGATGTCCAGCAATGACAACACATCGGTATCATCATTGACGTCTTTGGAGGCATCATTTATAGATACATATGTCCAGTCGCGCATAGGGCTGCTGACAGCAGGCTGAGCGGCTACCCAGTTAGCCACATATTCCGCCGATTCCGTGGAGACTATCGTCAGCGGTCGGGGCGCAGTGCTGTGCAGCACGGCGCCTGTTTCGCTGGCTTCCAGTGAAGCCAAGCCTTCTTTGCTGAACCGTCGAAGCTGCGACATCAAAAGTTGGCTGTTCGGTGCGCTGATGACGCAGTCCCATGTGCCGTCTTGATCTTGGCGGGTATACAGCATCACCGATTTCTCGGCGACATCAGTATTCACATCGAGAGACACGGGCAAGCTGGCTTTTTCTAGATCATAAATATAAAGCTTACACTGCGGTTTCTTGCTTGCTGTGTTCACACTGTTATCGGAAGCATTCACGCTCACCAGCTTCGTCTTGAAGGTGTCAAAAAAGGGCTGAAGTGCCTGCGGCGTCTCGGTAGTATAGACGTTGACGTCACATCCTGATAATAAATACCCTACATTGGGTGAAGCTGCAGAATTGCTGGCCATCACAGCCATGATGGAGCAAATTGCTAATAATGGGCTAAGGTATTTTTTTGAACTAGTTAGGTTCATCTAGGTCCTTCCTTTACCGGCAGAGCTGATATAGTTGTCTGCTGGCCAATGCGATTTAGTCATAGTGCGGAATCATAAAATAGACATCGAAACGCCGAGACTACGGATACCTACACTCTATTTACATTTAACACAGCCAATTTCCTTTACGTTGCAATACTGGCTTCTAAAAAGGATGCTTGTTTATTGCGCTTATCACCAATAGCTGAATATATCACCAAACCACAGAAGACGATCCATCCTGCTAATGCACAATAGAGTCCCAAACGCAAGTCGCTGGGGCGAAACACCAACCGCACCACATCCTTGGCATCGTCTATGCTCATAAGCTGATCGGAGGTGGGCCGGAAGGCAACGAGCTCACCAGAGCGCTTTTGGGCGTACCATCCGGGATAGTATGGGGCTGCATAAACAAGCGGGCCTGATGTCACAGCACCCTTCACAGATATCTGGTTCGGATTATCCCAGTCAAAGCTGATATCCGTATCGCCCTGCTGCAGAATCGAACGTGGGTGATTTATCAGCTCAACTGATGGCCCCTCTTGATGCCAACTCACCACAGCCGCGACTCCCATTCTGCACAGCATCTGCTTATCGGCTCCCGGCCATCCCAACTGCATATTGCCATTTTCGGGTGGAGCCGCATCGCGATGGGCTATGGCATCAGCAACCTTTTTTGCGGAGATAGGCGTTAGGCTGTCATATCCCTGCAGGTCATATAGGCCATAAAGAGTGGCTAGGTTTGGCGGCAGTATGCAGCGCGGTGCTTTCTGCATGGACCATCTGCCCTGCTCAACATATATGCGCTGATGATCACCAGTGATTTGTTTAAGCTGGGTAATCAGCGTTGAATTGGGATACAGCTCCGCGCGTTCACCAGGCACGTTGAGGGTAGTACTGACCGAAAAGAGTTCAGCGATGATTATCAATCCGCTTAACGCAACAGCTCGTTTTCTGCCTAGAAAGCGCAGTAACCTAGCCAGCACCAATACCGCCAACAAAACCATGCTGATATCTGCCATTGACATCACATAACGCGGAATATCCACGCTGCTTGCAGAAGCCAGGGTCGCATGTAATGAAGCCACCGAAACAGCGATAATGGCCACTGCAGACACCAAAGCCGTGATG
>CAZFLA010000212.1:0-4226 GCA_964519405.1 uncultured bacterium | reverse complement strand
GCCGGATTTGAGCAAAGCGACAATGGCAAGCCTACAGCTTGGACCACTGACCAAAGCGACGGTGGGATCACTGTCGACCGCACAACCGCCCATTCCGCTCAGTCAAGCCTGCGCATTACCATCGGCAGCAAAGGCATGCTTCGCACATGGCAAATCATGGCGTGCCAGCCACGATGTATATACACCCTAAACGGCTATATCAAAACACAAGATGTCAAGGAAACTGCTGATAATAAATACGCGGGGGCATATGCGGAGGTTTACGGTGTCAACAGTAACGGCGGATTGTCGCCAGAGCCGCTGAGCCGCACCTCATCCTTACAGGGAAGCAATGACTGGAAGCAGATGAGCTGCACAGTCAACACCGGTGGATACAGCCAACTCTGCGTTTTTGTTCGCCTGCAGGATGCCTCTGGCACATCGTGGTTTGATGACTTCACACTGACCGGCATGAAACATGATGACACAGTGCTGGCCAAAGCCGTCCTCACCAAAGCAGCAAGGGTGAAGATCACCGACCAATCAGGAGCAACCGTCTATACAGAGGGCAAAGACTACACAATACGGCTTATCAGCCGCAAGAAACCACTCCCTGAATACCGACTAGTTGTGCCTAGCGGAAGCCGGCTCTCAGAGGGTGATCAGATATTGGTCAGCTACAATGCATCGGTGGACGGAACGGAAACCTGCTGCCCTTCCGAACCAATCTACCAAGATATCATGAAGCGGTCAATCAGCACTGTAATCAAGTGCATGAAGCCGAAATATGTGCATTTAGGCCATGATGAAGCGCAGACCATGAACCGCGACAGTCGCTGTACGGCTCGCGGCCTGAGCAATGCGGAGATCTATGCTGATGATATCATCCGCATGGACAACTACATAAAGTCGGCTGATCCCAATTGCCGCATGATGATGTGGGATGACACGCTCAACCCATACTCTAATGCCCCCATCTTCCAACTGGAAAAAGCGGCTCAGTTAGTGCCGAAAGATATCATCATGTGCGCATGGGCCTACAGCTATCCTGGAGAGAATGAGAAGATCCAGAAATCCATTGAGTTCTGGTTAAGCAACGGGTTCGACATCACCGGTTCACCTTGGTTTGATACGAACAACTGCCGTTTCTGGGCAGATGAGCTCATTAAGCACAAGAACAACCCTCACATACTGGGCTATTTCTATACGGCCTGGATGGACTTCACAACGCGAACGTGGGACGGACTGCCGACTGCTGCGCAAACCTCATGGTCAGGAACGAAATAGCTTCCGTTCGTAATCCGCTGCGGGCAACCGCAGCGGGCACCTTAACACCTCAATATGGCCCCCTAATCCGTTGGGCGATGGATCACTTCGCAGCATTCGGTGATGATGCCCCGAATACTCACAGTCAGGCTAAACCAGTCAACTATGTCAACCCGAAATGGCAGCACAGAGTCTTCAAATGCCTCTTTCAATCGGTATATCCTGCGGCGATCTAAGCGTTCACTACCGACGATCGCAAGATCAAGATCCGAATACTTTTTTGCGTTATTTTGCACACGAGAGCCGAACGCCAGCACAGTACAGTCTGGTAAGTGCTGTTTCAATATCTGGGTAACTATTTGCAGATGTTGAGCTGATAGGTCAATCATTGTGAGCCTGCAATACGCTATACAAATTCAATGCATCGCCAATGAAACACCTTGCCGTTTCATACACCTGCTTGGCCATGTCCTCGTCATAGGTGTGTGATGTCAGGTTGCGGTCATGATGGTAGTCCATCCACTGATCAACATCGTCTATTAAACGGTGCTCAGCGGCTATTCGATACAGTTCACGACGTGAGACACCATCTACATGCGATGATCCCATGTTGTTTTCCAACCACTGTTTCATCAACTTCCACGAGAGTTCATAGGTAAACCCACAATACAAAATGGTGCCCGCCCGCAATCCGTTACGCAGTTCGCTACTGTCGTTTGATGTCGCAAGCCGATCATCAATCAACGCAATCATCCTCTGCAGTGATGATATTGATTTTCTGAAAGGTTCTAGTTCAAGGGCCATTTGACACTCCCCGTTACCGTGACATTTCGTATCCCGGTACAACTGTATTATATGTAAACGGCCGTTCGTTGAGCTTGGTTTGTTGTCCGATATATTCTGGTGCGGATGTGATGACTTGACCAAGAACGACCATTGCTGCTAAAACATTCCTATTATTCGGCAGTAACGAATTCATTCAGATATATGTCCAATAATAATAGTAACCTTTGCGATGATCACCGTAACACACATCACATATGGCAACTCTATACGAAAGAGCACAAGGTGAAGCGATGCAGAATATCGACAGTCTGAACACCTCGCGGATAATCACTGCTGACATGCTTAAATCAAAAAAGCAATCGACGATCCAGTTCACGAATATTAACGCTTACCCCATTAATGATGGCGGCAACTGCGTATTGATCTACCAGAACAGGGTTGTGCAGGGTAAACCCGATGCTAACAATTGGGTTGTGAAATATGATGTGAAAAATAACCATGAGCTTTGGGCTTACCAAACTCCGGTAGGTTCATCTGTATCATCACTCACAGAAAACGGGGTCTGGGGTCTCTATCAGTATGAACCCAATCGGATTCAGATTATCGACAAGCAGTTCTTCATAGATACTTACTCAGGCAAAGCTCAGATACGCAGCATAGCCACCGGAGAGGTTGTACATCACGATCTGTTCGGTTCTGATCGCAAGATATGCCTGATCGCCAAAGATAACTATATACTGTTATGGAACGCCAAGGGATTTTTAGAGTGTTACCATAACCTCTCCCTTAAGTGGAAACAGCCACTAACTTCAGAACCGGAATCGGCTTGTCTGCACCCGGAGGTAGGGTTCACTGTTTTTACCAACAACTCCGGCCAAGTACAACTTTATTCGCTTACAGACGGGAAACACTCGTTCATGCGTCTACAAGGTGTCTACAACCGTCACCAGTGGTGTGAAACAGATACCGGCTTTATTACGCTTAATAGTAGTGGACTATATGAACTAGACGTTCGGACAGGTCACTGTACACTTTATGAGCGGCTTCCACAAATTCATTGGGCACTTTCAGTAATACGGACAAATAAGAACTACATCATCGCGCAAGTTTGTGTTGGTTCAGGAATCAACTACGGACAGCGATATGTGGTTTATGATGTTTCATCACATAAAAGGGTCGCCATGATGCGCTGCACTGAATATGACACCACAGATATCATCGGCATCGGTAATCAATCGGTTTTATTAACCCACCTTGAAAATCGCAACACATCGGTTTCCCCTACGATACCTGCTGCGCCTCAAGTTAGTTATAACACCCACCTTACTCACATAACTGGCATCCTTGATATTAAGGGTAAATCCATTTCATATCCAATGACTATCAATGTTGGCAAATACGACCGCATTGTCCCATTTGGTAAAAATCGCATTATTAGCTGCCATGAAACATCGCTATCCATCATTGGATAACCAGCTATGCACTAATCATGGCATCTGAAGGACATATATACAAAACGTGTTGATGGCACAGAGCCCCTTACTCCAAGGCAGCTTCCGACATCGCCAGCACGTTCTCTGGCGGTACATTAGGCAGCAGGCATTCATGACTTGGGCTAACGATAAGCTGTGGCCCTAGAAGGCTCTTTACGCGCCGGACCTCGGCCTTAACTTCCTCTGGCGTAGCAGACATCAGCAGTTGCTGCGTGTCGATACCGCCAATAAACGCCAGCTTGCCCTTAAAGTCGCGAGCGAGCGATTCAGCGTCCATATTAACGGCCCTCGCCTGAAGCGGATGCAGCCCATTTAGTCCAGCCTCGATGTAGCGTCCGATGAACTTATGCACAGCACCGCAGCTATGGCTCATCACTTGGTGTCCAAACGAGTGTCCAAGCTCAATCAACCGCTTAATGTCTGGAAGTATAAAGCGATCAAAAAAGGCAGGACTGATGAGGGTATCTAGCTGAGTGCCGAAGTCGTTGCCAAAGAAGAAAGCATCGACTTCCTCGCCTGCTTCTTCGAAAAAGCGCACATTGGCTTCATAGTAGAAGTCACACACTCTGCGGGTGACGGCATCAACCACGTCAGGGTCGGTGTGCATCTTCACAAAGTAGTTTTCCATACCAAACATATCTGCGATTACATGGAAGAACGGAGACCATAGCCCGCTCGCCCGATAGAAGTCCCCCATCTGCT
>CAZFLA010000211.1:0-4328 GCA_964519405.1 uncultured bacterium | reverse complement strand
GCTGCAGTAGCCGCCGGTGCTGACGGCCTGATTATTGAAGTGCATAATGATCCCGCTCATGCACTGAGTGATGGCCCGCAGAGCCTGAAGCCCGAGAAGTTTGAGGAGTTGATGGGGCAGATGCGGCGCGTGGCTTCCGCTGTAGACAGAGATCTGTAACTAACCCTAGTTTGGTAATGAATGGTCTCAAGGGGGTAACACCTTGAGACCATTCGGCTTAACTAGTTCACTCGACGGATGACGATGTGGCGATATGCGTTCAGCATGCCGTTATCGCGCGCCCCTATGGACACATATCCGCGAGCAAGCGAAGTATCTGTAGCTTGGCACACTAGCTTACCGTCTGCATAGCATTTGATGTCTGGTCCCTTCACGCTGACGCTGAAGGTCACCCACTTGTGATAGATGGCATCATAGGTATATGAAGCTAGTTGGCTCCATTCCCCTTTGACCATTTTGCTGAGCTCCAGTATCTTGGCATCTCCGTGTACACCGAACCTGTAGTAGTCATTTTCGGAGGTTTCGCGGAAGTAGATATAGGACTTCAACCAACTAATTTCGCGGAACTGACTCCCGTTCATCATTGTGGTCATCTCAATCTCGTAGTCGCTCCAGTTCGTATCGCCCACAGATAGGCTCTGATCCATATGCGACTCCGTTTTTTATTTCCCATGTGCCCAATACCTTGTTCCAACGGCTTGTATTGCCTGTGGCAAAATCGTCATGGAAGAGGTCGGTACCTGCGAACGGCGTGATGGATCCAATCGACGTGGTATAAGTTGAAGCTTGACTTTGTCTCTTTAGCATCCACGACACTTGCGATTGCTGGGTATTACTTGTGATACTGTATTTCATGACCTTCTTGCCAAATGGAGCTAAAGATACTTTTGTAGTGGTCGGCCTAACCGCTCCCTTACCGGTAATAGTACCAGCAATCGTCACTGTCTGAACTGTGTTTGTGTAGTTACATACATTGATGCTGGTGTCTATACTCTTAAGATCATGGCTGAACAGCCGCTCGGAGGGCAGTGTTATTTCTACCGGGTTTACGATCCATGCGCTCATTTCCAGCTTGCTGTTTTGGACTGATACAGTAAAGTTTACTTCACCACGGACTGTATCGGGCACATCGATCGGGATGTTTGTGAGACCGTCGGTGATGTTTTTCGAGTTGAATATACCCCAAGGTGTTTGAACAGTCATAGCACCTCTTTTGGTTGACTTAACCTGCAGCACATTTGTCGTGCCCTTAACGAGAACCGGTGATGACTGTCTGCATACATCGAACTTGACGTCTGAGGTAAACACCAGCATCGATGCGGCAATGTGAACTGGAATATTCACGCTGATGCGTTTACCTGAACGCACCATAGGCAGCTCCGAAATGCTGATATAATCACCCGACATTAAGTAACAATGCTTAATAGCCGCCATGTTTGGCACCGAGATCGAAGCCTTGAGGTCTCTGGTGATGGTGGGTGTGCTGCCGCCGTCAACGAGCTGCGTCTTGCTCTCGCTGACCACAACCGCCAGGTAGTCGCCGTTGGTCGCTAGGAAGAGGTTAGCGGATGCATCTGAATCTACCTCAATAGCATGGGCATTTAACACCCATTTACGCCCCTTCATCAAGTCGAATAGTGGTCGGTATTTACTCTCTAGTTTGCGCGATAGGCTGCCCAAAGGCGTATCACATATTGCGGGGAAGTATCCGCCGACTAGGCATGACTTCAATTTGGATTCCGTAAGCTGCGCGGTTATATCATATGGAAGACAGATCATAGGTCGGCGCAATCCGAAAAATTGGGTGAGGTTTGCGGTCTGCCCAACGGCTTCCGACATGATGCCGTCGACGCCCTTGCACACTTCAAGGTTGGTGGGCCCGTTGGTCCATATACCTTTGTCTTTGGAGTGAAGTTTTGAACTCAGCTCAACCAGTGCCTTCTCTTGAGCAAAAGCAAGCATGTAGCACGGCTTGTCATCTTGCATGGAGATGCCGTCGCTGTGAGAGAAGTCGTAGTCACGATAGTCGTCTCTGTCCAAGAAGATTCCGTCAAAGTCAGGATATGAAGCAATCATGTTGTCGATTTGTTTCTGAAGAGCCTTGCCCCATGGAAATGCGGGATCTGGGTTCATCAGATAGCAGAACTGCCAGGCAATGCAGGGAATACCATTTGCATCGCGGGTGATATCTTGGGAGAAGTATTTTGTGGCATACTGCTTCCAAGCCTCAAAGGTTTGGTAGTAGACATAGACCTGCACCGCATACTTATGCCATAAGGCAATGCGTTTATGCATGTTGTCGTCGCTGTTAACTGCAAGCCCTGGGATGATACCTTTTTCCCATTGGTCAATGGTTACCGCATCTTGATCCATCGCGATTCCCCATTGCTGCTTATCGGGCTTGTATACGCCATAGAATGGGAAGTGACCATGCAGTTCCTGCCATGTTACGCCACGAGAGGACGCATCCGCTATCTCTTCTTCAGTATTGAATGGCGATCCAATGGCATACCAACCTTCACCGCGGCGTACACGATCGCTTGTGGGTTCAAAGTAGATAGGATATTTATCGCTGAGCCATCCGAGGCCAGGGCGCCAGTCGCCTTCATGTGCGACGATAATGAAGCTGCACTTCGCGGTTGTGCCGGTGCCAAGCCGTAGGTGGTGGTTCACAAGGTTCAACATCATCATGTGATTCTCCTGATCAAATGAGAATGTCAAACCCGGCTTCTGCAGGTCAGGTGGGGCAATGATCGATAGTCCGTCATCCGATTTGCGGCTGTATACACAACTCCATGGTATGTAAGTGGATGTTCGATACTCCACAGACTGCTCGCGTAAGCCAGATATTGGCTGAGGGCAGCCTGGAGCAGCCCAAAATATCTCATCGAACTTCTGTAAAAGCGGAAGCTTATATATGATGTTCGCTTCTCTGTCGGCACCGGAATTGGTGCTGAGCTCTGCATCCCAACGGAAAGCATCAGCGGACATCGTTAATGTGCACTTTGCGGTGTCCTGCTGTCCGAAAGACATCACATAGCTGAGCATCACGTCGCCGTTAACACTCTTGTTCTCACTCTGTGAGATGGAGGTTGACTTCATCGGAGATGCGTTGCTCTTTGTTTTGTCGATGACGGACAATTCGGTTGGAGATGAAAGCAACTCCCGTCCGTTGTTGATGGAGGTGATTTGGCCTGTTGATTGAGACACACTAATGCGTATCCGCGAATTCCGCAATACCCAATTACCATTGGATACTGCGATGGTTGCTTGTTCCTTCTGCATAATTCTATACCCTCACGCTGACAACTATTACTCATTACTTACCGATGCACTGGTTCCTGCGCATTGTCTGTAAGGAATCCGTCATCGCTTGTTAATTACCATTGTTAGTTTATCTGCCAAAAGCAATACTATCTATTTATTACCGATAGTATTGCTTTTGTATTCATTTGTATTAGACATCAGATATGCTGTCCGTAAGAAGGTATTTTACGGACATTATTTGTTACATGAGTAGCATAACCTGGTATGGTGATAACACGACAGTGCCCTCTAGCCTTTCACCCGTCAAGATGTCAGTCATGGGATGCGAAAGGGTAATCTCGCCAAGCTTTGCTTCAATTTCCATCACACCATACAGCTTGCCGATGTTTGAACCTGGCTTGCCTTCACGCGGCAATACCAGCACATTGTGGCTGGCGATAGCCACAGGGGCAACGCCTATCGGTTCACCTAGCAGCTTCATGACCATAGCTAGTGTCGTATGATCGGGCATACAGCCTAACACTACCACGCGTCCTTTGCCCATAGGTTTCACAGTAATCGCGGCTAAGCCTTCTGCGGGGTATTCTGTATAGCGAGCCAAAGCATCTGCTCCGCGCAGCGTAAAGGCGTTACACCATACATTGCCCGCTCCGGTGTGGCCGTTTTTCAGCTTGAGCGCAATGGGTTGTCCTTCAGCTTGAATTTGCTGCTCACAGTAGACACCGCCCCATTCCTCAATAACGCTGAATGGGCTCTTTTCAAACTTGCTGAGGTGTTGGTCGCGTATGTCGCACATCGCTCCAGCTATCCATGTACCGCCATTCTCAATCCATGTTTTGAGGCGATCTGTCAGCCCATCTTCATCCAGCCATTGCATATATGGTGTATATACCATCTTGTATGGCGTGAGGTCGGCTTCACTGTCGATGATATCTGGGCGGAATTGTGCAGATGTCAATGGCTTGTATACTTCACTAACCATCCGCTGCTGCATATTCGGACCTAGAACCATCGGCAGAGCTCGGAAGTTGTTGTATGCCAGATTGGTGTAATGTATTGCT
>CAZFLA010000210.1:0-4347 GCA_964519405.1 uncultured bacterium | reverse complement strand
ATGCCACGTTTGCCATGCATATCCGAGCAAATGGACACCATAATGTCATCCCAGAAAAGATGGGTGGACACTATACCTTATTAGGTTGGTGCCATACCTCATATGAGCTGCTTCCGCCTAAAGACTACTACGCTGCACATCCCGAATGGTATGCCTTGATCAATGGCCGACGTGATGCAGGAAACACCCAACTGTGCATGTCAAACCCTGAAATGAAAAAAGAGTTCGTGAAGAACGCCCTGAAGTGGATAGACAAAAATCCACAAGCTGGTATGATCAGCGTGACCCAAAACGACTGCATCGGCCCTTGCCAATGTGACAAATGCCGTGAAGTGGTGAAGAAGACAGGCGCCGAATCTGGTCTGCTGCTGAGCTTTGTCAATGATATCGCCACGGAGATTGAGAAGCAGTATCCCGATTTCTTGATTGAAACACTAGCTTATCAATACACCCGTCCTGCACCGATTAACATTAAGCCAAAAGACAATGTGATCATCAGGCTATGCAGTATCGAGAACGACTTTGGCCGTCCGATTACTGCACCATCAAACGCATCGTTCTATAAGGATCTGCAGGACTGGAAGAAGATTTCGAAAAGGCTGTATATCTGGAACTACACGGTGAACTTCTCTAGCTTCACCATTCCGCATCCGAACATCAGTGCTTTGGGACCAGACATCCGCACTTGGGCAGATAATCATGTCATTGGTATTTTTGAGCAGGGTGATAACTATAACGCCACTGCTGCGATGGCACCTCTGAAAACATATCTTATGTCCAAGCTGATGTGGAACCCGTATCAACCGCAAAGGCCAATCGTTGAGGAGTTCATGAACGGCTATTACGGCGCGGCTGGCAAGCCAATGATGAAAGCTCTGGATGTCATGGAAGCCGCAGTCAAACGCGATAAGGGGCGGCTGACATGCTACATGACGACCCCTGGTTACTACACAATTGATGATCTAAAGACAATTAAGAATTGCTACGATCAAGCGGAAGCTGCCGTGAAGGGCAACGCAACACTACTGAAGCGTGTTCAGATTCAACGACTGGCTGTTGATCATCTGTTGATTATTACAAAGAAGAGCTTCCTGCGCAAAGGTCAGGAAGTGCCTGGTATTGACTGGCCTAAATTAGTGAACCACTTTATCGACTTCAGTAATCAGACCGGTAATGACTGGATCCGTGAAGGCGGGAAGTGGAATACCAACGAATATCGCCAGGCTTTGATGTCTAGCATTCAACCACTGCCGGTGTATTACTTCAGTAAGCCGACAACGGCTATGGGCGTTAGCGGCAAAGTCGGTGTCGACTGGCTGGATATTCAAGAGCCCGATTTTAACTTGTTCAACGAAGGGCAATGGGTCAACGTAGTCACCGATGATACCGCAAGCAATAGCGGCGCCGCTGAGATGCCATGCACACACACTCAGTGGGCTGTTCAGCATGAGTTTGCGACCGGTGAGGTGAAGTGGCCTCATTGCGATATTACCTTGGAGTTTAAGGTCATACCCTCGCAGATACCTGTAACCCAACCCGATAGCGGGGTTCTTACGTTTGGCGTATACAACCCCAACAACGGTGCTGATGCGAATGTCACGGTGAAGATGTCGGAAGTGAAGCCAGGATACCAAAGCGTGACACTGAAGAATGTGACGCTAGGCAACAAAGTGTATGCTTATGTTGCTCCTGTGCCAAACGCCGCAGCGAAGGCTATTCGTGTCGATCGGTTTACGGTGCAGCCCTCGAAATAACCTCAGCTCCGCATGTTCATGTGATACGGGTGCAGAACATACGTGTAAAGCGTAATTCTGCACCCGTTTCGCATATGATACTCTGTGACACCCTATCACACCTGTGATAACAGGGCAGACACGAAACACTGGTTATCTCTGAGACAAGGACAATGCGTCGTCTCTGCAGTATTAAGGAATATCACTGGATCCACGGTGAGTATCTATTTTAGCAGAATCTACATAGGGACAGGTGAGCCATGAGCCCATGCATTATTCCTTTCGTTGCCGTGATCGCATTAGGTTTGATAGTGTCTGCGTCAGCCGATGCCGCTGAAGTAAAACAATCGGATGCTTTCGCCCGATGTACAGCCGATGGCAGCCACTGCACCATCGGCACAAAAGCCGTCCAGATGAGCTACGAAGCTGCGAACGGCCGATTCGTGATGTCCAGCTTTAAGAACAAGCTCACCACACCCGTCCGTGAATACGTCACTAAAGCCACCGCACGAACTCCATATGGGATCGAGAGCCTGCCATACACAGGGGAATTTAATTTACAAGAAATATGGGCAAAGAAACTGACGGCAGGATCAGACGCAGACCCTGCGGACTCGAGTTTGAAACTCACGGTCAAAAAGGGTGAACTCATCGGCTTTTCCGAAGGAATTCGGGATGATGTGAATGGTGCTGTGGTGACATGGGATGTCACCCTCACGTATTCGGATAATGAATCATACACAGCCTCCGATGATAAGACTTTGAACCAGGGGCCGGTCTGGTATTACTACACCCGAGCCGCCAACACCGGCAGTATGGACCTCATGGGTGAGTTTTTGGCTCCCACAGAGCCCGGCGTAGAACCTGCACGTGTTGCCACCGGATACCGGGCACCATTTGAGTGTTCCCGTATCACTCCCACCGGTTACCACATCCTGAACTCGCTGGATTTGGTCCGGGTATGGAAGGCCCCCAAAGATGGAACTGTCGCTGTCAGTGGCAAAGCGATACAGCGGGTTGGCGCGCCTTCATCGAAGGTGAGCGTGCTGCGCATTGCTGAGAGACAGCACCAACCGCTGAATACAGTGAATGGCTGGAAAGTCGTCTCCGCTTCGGCCGACAAAGTGGCGGTCGGTGGACGACCCGCAGTCCAGTTGAACATCACCGCTATGCGCGACACTCTGACCGCCATACTGCATGTGCAGGCTTATCCAGGTACCGCGATACTCCGGCAGTGGGTAGACGTTCAGAACACCTCATCTTATTCAGTTAAACTGCCATCGGTGTCACCGGTCGTGCTGGGCACTGGCAGTCAACCCGAAGCGAAGCTGACCAACTATTGGATGTGCGGCGGAACAAGCAGACCCAACCAGGGGCAGCTTGAGAGTGCCGTGGTATCGTCGGATTACCACCGCACTCTTCTGGGAGAAAAGACAGACAACTATATTCCGTGGATGGCCCTTCAACACTCTGGCTCGCGCGATGACGGGTATTTCGTCACCCTCGATACACTGGGCACATGGGTGATTGGCTTCGATCGAACCCCGACGCAGTCGGTATTGACCTCCTCGCTGCCCCAATGGACAGACCGTAAACTAGCGGCGGGTGAGAGCGTGAAATTGCCGATGGCCACCATCGGGGTTTTCAAGACCAACCTAGACGACATGGCTCAGCGGGTTTATGACTGGCAATACGAATATCTGTGGGACTTCACCAACAGCGAGTTCTACGGCCGGACAGCCTACGCTACCCCATGGTTCTTCTGCTCGCGAAACCTGCAGGAGCAGTTCGCCGCACGCCTGGCAAACCTGGACATGGATTCGGATATCTTGCGTGATGTGGGCATCGAGATGCTCTGGGATGACGCCGGCTGGAGCAAGTATCCTGGCTGGCCTGTGCCAGACAACTATGGTGTCGTTTTCTCACCATCGCATGAGGGGCCAGATTACGCAGAGACATTGAGATACCTCGGCAAGATGGATATGAAGTGGCTTCTGTGGTTGGCAGGGCGTCCGTCGCAAGGATTGATGGACACCAAAATTGGCTCCTGGGGTAACTTCCAGTGGCGTACCGATGGATTTGGTAAGTTCAATCCGGCGGATGATGCAATGATGCGCACACAGATCGAGCACTTCCTGACGGCTAATCCTCGTGCCTCATTCCACACATGCGACGGCGGCAGCCGGTTCGCACATCAGTTTGAGATTCAGCGTTATGCTGACGTGAATTACTTCTCTGACATGGGAAGGGATTCGAAGACGAACCACTACCTGTCGCTGTTGGAGCTGCCGGACAAATGGCTGGATATCATCGACACCCTTGAACAGGGCAGCAAGTTCAACCCAGATGTGGCTCCCAGACAGTTGACGATGGTGCCGGTGTGGTATGGCGGCGTCTCACTGCAGGATAGAGAGAGCGTGCGGCGGCTTTTTGAAAAGTATCGATACTTGCGAGAACAAGGGGTTGTGGGACGATGGTCATACATGCTTCATCCAGTGGTCAAGGGCGACGAACTGTATCTGTTCGATCAGCGGAGCAGCTATGATCGGACAAAGGCCTGCATTATCATCAAGCATAAACCGGTGGACGGCAGTATTATCTATCCTCAGGGATT
>CAZFLA010000209.1:0-4351 GCA_964519405.1 uncultured bacterium | reverse complement strand
AGCATTCGGCAAGCAGACGTCCTGCTGCTGTTCCGTCAGGTTGAAGACAAACCAAACGTCTTTTTCTTCTGACGATCTCTTGCGTATCCATACGCCGTTAGGAGTATCCGTCTGGCCGATGTCTGTCTGAAGATACCGGTTTACCAAGTGGCACAATCTCGTCGCCACAGGGTCATTGCTATCTGAACCACAGCCCATGCTGATATTGACGCCGAGAGTGAGCACAGATCCTGCGCCGTATTTGTTCAGCACAGCCGCTGTTGTGCCATCTGCCCAGTGAGCGACCGCGCACCCGCTGGTCGGCTGTAGGCTCACCTTCCATTTGATAGCCGTCGACACGGTACCATCATCGAAGACCGCTGTACTGTCTTGATCACCATGGCACACCACACGTTCGGTTTCGATGCACCCCAGCAGTTCTCGGAACGGCTGTCGAGGGCGAGTGGAACTCACCCATGTGTTCGTATCGCGGCAGGCAAACGGCATCTCAACCACAAGCTTGCCGCCGCGGTAAACATAGTCACTTACCCATTGGGCGTAATCATCGCTCAGCATCTCATCAGCAGTGATATGCAAGTGTGATACGCCATCGAGGTTGTCACCTGGAGTGATGAAGTCCACGGTTTCACCCGCCAATAGATAGGCGCGATGGGCACCATGAACCGCCTGCTTGTAGAAGCTGCCTCCCCCGCTTTCGAGACTATTGCCGCGAAGATGGATGTCATCGTGTGTAAGGCTCTGGACTCTAGCCATCACATCGGCTTCGCGGTTATACAGCACATTCACCCTCGATGGCACGCGTTCAGATGTCACCAAATCGGCTCCATGCTGCTTCAACACGCCAGCAATGGCATCACACACTTCACTGCGGGGCGTGGGTGTGCCGTCGATGTTTCGCATCCCGTATCCATTCGTCTCATTACCCACGCGTTCACTGCGGTATTGCCAGAAAGTAAAACCAGCAGCTCCGCCTGACACAGCTAGCCACACCAACCGATTAAGCACGTCTGGGCTTGGTGGAACCGACCAACAACCCTCGTTAGGATAGAACTCATGGCACCAATAACTAGGATCCACATGACGCAGCCAGTCGGATATCAGATCGCCGCTGCAGTGATCACCCTCTGAAGCCGAATGCAGGTTGACAGGATAACTCGTGCCATATCTGTCGACCGATGCGCGGTTAAGCCTATCATCGCTGGCATCACTGCAAGGGTCCTGTATCATCGAACAGCAACCCACATGTGTCATCACGAAAGCATTGGTATCGACCGATTTGATGGCATCAGCGACCAGTTTCACATGTCCGGCGATGGCATCTGCCGCCCACTGCCGCCAAAGATACATCTGCACATAATCCCAAGCCGATTGAGGTGGTTGAACCGCGTCATACGAGCTCCAATACTTGCCTAACGCCTGGTTAAGCGCATCGATATCGCCAAACCGACTTTGAAGCCACTCACGGTAACTGCGTATAGAGTGCTCGCATTGGCACTGCCCCATCGGGCGGCTGCGGGGCTCATTCCATGCATTATAGAACCACAAAGCAGGGTGCTGGCAGTATCGCGATGTGATGTGCTGAACAAACTGTGTGGCAGCTTGCCGAACAGCGGGATTATCAAAGCAGGGCAGCCATCCGCCCGCATAAAATGCTCCATGTCCTTCGGGAGATATCCGTTGACCGCCAAATCCAATGCGGTAGCCATCCAGCTCAGAGTAGACCCAGTCAGGAGCACATTCCAGCATGGGCTTAAGTATCACGCGCAGCCCATGTTTCTGGGCAAGCTCGAACAAACGATCGATATCGTCCCATGTCTCATGTCCCCGTATCCGTTCATGACAAACCCACTGAGGACGCAGCTGAATGTGTGTGTAGCCAGCCTTAGCAATTTCCCTTAGGTCGGTATCCCACTCATTCGGCAGTGGTGTTGGCTCGCGGTAATACTGCGTGCCAAATGGATAGAAGTTGTGTCGAGCCTCAAATGTCATACAATCCCCCGAAAACACATCATTAGTGATCAAGAACTATTAAGCATCGATACGGTCTAGCTTTCGCATACAGAAATACGCAACCAAAGGGATCACCGCGGCAGCCAGCATTCCCACTCGAAGTCCAAGCTGCTCAGGAGTGTTGGCGAGATGTCCCACTTTCTGGATCAGCCATGGTGATCGCTGGGTGGTTTCAATCACGACACCCGTTAACCACGGTCCGAACGCGCACCCCATATCACCCCCTGCAGCCAAGATCGCAAACAGGCCTGTTCCCGCTAATGGATACCTATCGGCAGCAATCGACAGCATACCTGGCCATAACAGACTGACGGCGAAGCCGCACACCATACAGGCAACCAATGACACGATGTTGTTGTGCGACAATCCGATGCAGATATAACATGCCGAAGCGACCAAAACACCGGACTTCATCACCTTCTTTAAAGGAACGCGATTGCCATAAATACCATATAGCATCCTACCGATAGCCATACAGGCAGCAAATGAGCACACACCGGCAATGTCCCCCGCCAACTTCGGCAGTTCCAAACCGCGGTCCAGGAAGGCTGATGTCCATTGTGCCGCGACCTGCTCCGAAGCACCGCCAGCCAACATCCACAGAAACGCAATGATGAAAAATGGCTTACGGATCAACGACCTGTTGCTGGTTCGCACCTCGTCCGCTACTGGTTTCTCCAGCGGTGCTTTAAGGAATAGCCAAAAGCTTACCGCAGGTACCACAAGCCACAGCAGCATCACCGCCGACCAATATTTAATACCCAGTAGATATAAAGCAAGCGTCGTCACCAGCACGACCAACAGCTGTCCCCATGAGTAGAAGGAGTGCAGAACACTCATCGCGCTCGCTTTTTCGTCAGTTGGTATGGAGTTGATGATAGGGCTTAACAGAACCTCAAACAGCCCTCCAGCACCAGAGAAGATGACCGTTGCGATCGCGAAACCAAGATACGGGTTACTGAACAAATAGGGTGACGCACTGAACAGTACAAAGCCGAAACCCATCACGATGTTAGCTCCGAGCACAAACGGCCGGTATCCAAGCCGATCGACAGCTCGATGAAACGAGAAGTCACACATCACTTGTGTCACAAAGTTGATGAGAACCAACGAGCCCAACTGTTCATACGATAAGCCATACAGTTTACGCAGCGGTATGAAGAGTATCGGAGCAAGATTAACAACGATCGCTTGGCAGATAAAGCCCACATAGCAAGCGTATATGGTTCGCTTATAAGAAATTGTGTTTTGCATATTATTACCTTAACGTAAGTTGCCAAACCGCGTAAAGCGGTGTTTGCCACATTAGTGAGGTTCTTAACTAAATCGGCGGAATAGTTATGTTCGCATGATAAATTGATACACAAATACAGGATTATCAAGCGATATCAGCGAATAGATCATCAAGGGATTTACATATCACAATCACAACTGCATCATGTGCAGTCCATCGTGCCATCACATACATGCCGCCACAATAAGGATGGTTATCTGTGCGTAATCGTATGATTGTTAAAGTAATACTCGCTTCAGCAGCCATGGCTTTATCCAGTGCATATGCACTCTGCGAAGTGACACTGCCTAAACTCCTTCCGACACCGCAGGTCGTGAACCAGCGTGAGGGCTTGTCGCTGCAAATGTGCCAGATTCAGTCATACACGCTTAGCGCGGACTGCAGTAAAGCTGCCACAGGCATAGAGCAGCTTAATGCCACACTCAAAGAAAAGGGATTACCGGCTGTTAAGAAGGCGCCAACTTCCCAAAAGGCTGGTACCAAAGGCACCATTTGGCTGGGCATCACACCGAATGCAAAAACCAGCGATGCATTTTTCGGTCTCCCTATACCGCATGAACAAGGCTATCGTCTGGCGGTTAAAGATAACGCCATCATCATTCTGGGCAAAGATGTCCAAGGTTTATACTATGGCCTCATGACCCTTCGACAGTTAATTCGTCAGGATGGCAGCGTGCCGCAAGTGGCGATATCCGACTGGCCTGAGCTAAAGCTGCGCGGCACATACATTGCCGAAGACAACCCAGAAAAGAAGATCGAAGATTTCGCGTCAATGAAGCTAAACTTCATCGTGTTTGAATACAAAGAGCTTTACCACCTTGATAACCCTAAGGCTTATGCACGATGGCAGAAGATCGCTAATGAGTGTCGAAAGCACTTCATCGAGCCTATCCCAGAGCTGCAGAGCTTCGGTCATGGATCGGCGATCTTGGGTGTGAACCCATTATGCGTGGAGGCGCTCTCCGTCACCAATGTGGAAGCTGTTGCTCATAACGGCATCATCCAGGCACCAAACACCAAAGTATCCAACGTCGCCATCGGTAACGC
>CAZFLA010000208.1:0-4483 GCA_964519405.1 uncultured bacterium | reverse complement strand
GTCAGCTTGATGATTGTGCATACCGGATCTTCCTGCAATGATGCCGTTTCGATCTGCAGCGAACTGCTCGTTTGCACAAGTCTTAGCTTGACCCCGTTGTTCATGCAGACGGCAGAATCAACTTTGGGTTTTATGCCTTTCACCGTAAGTGCTGGTTTCGTTAACCCGGACTTACCTCGTGGGTTCTTAATCACAAGGCAATACAGCGTCCGCCCATCGATGCTCTTCGTGGTGTAACCCCATTCGTGTTCAGGCAACTGGGTGTTCTCGATTTGGGTATAGGCATTGTAGAGCGGCTCTGCACTGTTTTTGGATGCCCACTGCGCCATAGACTCATGCGCCTTGATGAGGTTCGATGTTGCATACGACACCTCTGTAGGTGCCCCCGTGATATTGGGGAAGGCGCCTGTGGCAGGACTATGATCCATATCGGCGATGTTCCCTTCACCGATAAGCGAAATCATTACTCGCATATAGTCTTGCCAGTCTGGCATGCTGGTCATATCACCCTTCCATGGCCAAAGCATAGGACGCCAGCTTTCCAGCATGGTCACTTTCGGCCAGGACTTCACAATGTCCATGGTTGCCATTTTGATGTCGTTCGGCCATCGCCCCCACCTTTGGTCAGGATTAAAGGAGAACTCTTCTACACAGCAGATGTCCCAGTCGCCATTGGTTGGCCTTTCGATGCCGTTAATGACAATGAGTGTATCGGGAAGCAGGGTGCGCACGCAGCTATAGATGGCATCAAGCGATGAGTGGTCTATTGAGAGCCAATCGAGCCATATCACCGATGGTTGATACTGCTTGCAGAGGTCTTCAAACATGAGGATGTTTTGCTCATAGTTAAATTGCGGTGCTTCGAACATATTGCCTAGATAAGCGCCGTATTTGATCCCTTCAGCTAACAGCGCCTTTTTCACAGCATCGTGAACGGCGGCATACTGCGCATTGGGATCGAACCGGTTGCGGAAGCGGAAATACCAGTCGCCATTACCGTAGCCGATGGGGATGCCTATGGCATAACCTTGGTTCTTCATGGTTCGAGCCAGTTTCGGCCAGTCGGCGGCGTTAGCCTTGTCTGGCGCATGTATCAAGGCATTCAAACGCGATGTTTCATACCACTTATTAGGACGTTCTTTAACGGTTATCGATGTCTTAACAATGTCCGCATGCCCCTGTTTATCTGAAACGCGGAACGTGATTTGAATGCTGCCAAGTTTCTGCTTGGGGTCTACTGTGCCGCTGATGGTGCCGTCTGCATCAAGAGACAAGCCTGCAGGCAGCTTTCCCTGCATGATTTTCCAAGTATATGGTGGCGTGCCGCCGGCTGCCGTAAGCTGATAAGCGCTGCTCTGGGGCGCATGCGACCACATCTGCTTGCCTTCGGGCCAGATATTGATGGCTTCTGCGATCAGTGGGTGGTTGGTATGCACATAGGGCCATTCGGTAAAAGCCACGGGCAGCGATGGCTCGCAGTTCGGCATATTCGGCAGAGCTGTGTGTAAGCGGGTTTCTGGTCCGGCCATGCTGACGGTTAATCCGTGGATCTCATTTCCATCTGGCTGGCAAACCCTTGCATAGAAACCCAGAAGGCCCTCGGTCTTGTTGCCGACTTTGAGTATCAGCCGGTTCCATCCTTGTCTGAGCTGCACGGCCAATATGCTCATGTCTTTACCGGCATTGTCATGCTTGACACAGTAATAACTACATGGCCAGTTCCCAGCCGCTGGCGGATTAGGGTCGCCGGTGGTATTGGCATTATCCGCCGACCCAATGGCTTTGCCATTCAACCATGCACGGAACATGTAATCAGCGCCGATACGCACCTGCGCGGCGACGTCTGTTGGTGACCATAACCACACCGCGGCATAAACGGCTGCTCCTGATACAGGCATTTGACGTTTGGCTCTGAAGTAGCTGAACAGGTCAACGTAGTCATCGTAGTTGCGCGAAAAGATGCGGTCATCAAATACATACCAGCTTAACGGTCCGTATGTCTGCTTGTCAGCAGGCATGCAAGCAACGATGTCGGCAGGATGCTGATCCATGGTTTCGGGTGAGCTATTCGGAATCGGATCCGTTATGAGCCATGTGTCAATGAATGGGGCATTACCCAGCACAAAGCTGGATGGCACCGGATAGTCAAGCAGTCGTGTCGGTTTATCCATTTTATGAAGCTAGTCCTTTATGATATGTGGTTTTATCTATATACTTGAAGGTCGGCGATGGTCATTTGAACACCTTCTTGGTCAGGGCCATCGGGTTTGTAACCGATGATCCGCACGTACCGTGCTTACGCCTGTCGTAAGGGACGTAGGTAGGGTGGATGGGCACTAACGAACATGCGGATGATACAAAGCCGCTGTGCGCTTGCTGCGATTAAACATATTACAAAGCCAAATACACTTCTGCTGTAATAGTTACATGTTGTTCAGCTGTAATCCTGCAGATGCAGACCGCCGATTTCTAAAAATGGTGATTTTACATTCTGTGAGGTTTTGAAAAAGCCGCCTTGCTTCTACGCGGTATTTGTTCAGCAAGGCGGATATGTGGATGTCTACTTAACCTGTATGCTAGACAGCATCCGGTAGAACACATTTGCATAGGTGTCGTAATTCTCAGATGGTGTCCCATACACTACAACAAGCATGTTGCTCTTGGTGTTTATGAAAACAAAGGAGAAATTGGCATTGCGCCCGTTCCATAAACACGACGTCATACGCAGTAATCCCTGCATAGTACCTCCGACCGTAACCTGTTTTGAGGCTGTTTGCTGCATGTTCTGAGCGCCCATTGCAGGGCCTATATCTTTCATGAATAAATCGGCAAATTGAGCTAGATTGGCGTCTGGTTCTGACACATTGACGAGTATACCTACCGGTAACTTCGCCGTCGAACTGATGCCCATCGATTTACTTCCTGCATCCCATGCACTCTTAAATCCTGGTGGGACTTCTAGTGATATTGATGTGCCAGGTAATGTAACACGCTGTATTGGCAAGCTTCGTGATGTTTGCGACTTCTTTGTACTGGTACCCCACATGTTGATATCGAATGTCGTGGTATATTCTTTGCTGCCATCTAGAGAGGTGACAGTCACTTCTGCGCCGTAACTGGCTTCTCTCCAAGTTGCCGATACGAATTTGCCTGGAGCGAGATTACCAGTTAACGATTTGTTGCCGACATCGGTAATAGCTTTTCCTGTGTTGTGCCGTAATAGTGTGTAGTATACTGAGTTGCTTATGGTATATACAAAAACGGGTCCTGCGGCCGTACCGATACCTGACCAATCTCCTACACTTGCGATTGGTGATGCTACAGTTGATGTCCAGCTATAAGAACCGTTGTTTGATACACATCGCAGTGATCTCGCTGTCGTGTCATATTCAACGACATAACCACGTGATAAAGCGGTCTTGATGACGGTGGCTTGTGAGTGGTCGGCGAATATGAGTGACATGAGCAGTGTCCATATAACGAAGCTGCACCTAGTAATTTTCATGGACTTCATCCTTTCTTGTTCGCAAGTGCAGTTATCTGCTCCATTGTTTGCTGAAGCATAGTAGCATACTCTCGTGCTGTGGCTTTGAGTTTTGTGTCTTGAGCAAGATCATATGCTAAGGAAGCATGCCCTTGTGCTCTGGTGCACCAATCGAGTGACGCCGTAACTGATTTTGCCTCGGCCACAATTTCCAGGTTGTGCAGTGCTATGATTGCATTAGCTAGTTCATACATAGCTTGCATATCTTTCGAGCTAGGGTTTACGAACATGGCTGTGCTGATTGTTGGCAATACCCGTTTGCAGTGATCGGCGGCACTCGATGCACGAGCAGCAGATACCTCGTTAATAGCTTGTTGTATAGTATCTCGAATATCTCGTGATAGGGCTTCGAGATTACGCTGTCCAAGTGGTTCTGGTTGGCTGATAATGATTTGAGTTGATGCGACTATCTGATTTCCATCATAATATCTTGCGATATATGTACCAGGCTGCAGAGGAGCTGCAGTATTCGAAATCCCACTGTCATACAAGCTCGTATTTGTGTACGGCTTACATACATTGCTAGCTATAGGTTTTGCAGAGTTGTTGTATGTCCAGGCAACTTTTAGTGTTTTGGTGTGTTTATTCTGAGCGCCATCATACCTCGCAACAAGGCTTCTGGGACCAAACACGACACTACCGATGCATCCAACTTGACTAAATGAGCCGCGAGGTGACCAGCTGATACGAGGTCCGGTTAGTTGCTGTGAGGTTTTACTGGGTTTAGTGGCAGATGGCTTTTGAGTCGGCTTTTTCGGCTGTGAAGTCTTTTTTGTAGTGCTGTTTGTAATGGTCTGCTTTTTTCCTACATTACTCAACACATTCTGAAGAGCTTCCATTCGTCTGTCAGTAGCTTCATCTGCTGATACCATGCAGCACATGGTTACCATCAATATGGCATAACAACATGATGAATGCAGTGCGCTCTTGTTCATCGTA
>CAZFLA010000207.1:0-4487 GCA_964519405.1 uncultured bacterium | reverse complement strand
TTTTCGCCAGCCGCGGCGATTCCCGTTACATTCCAGTTGGTTCCCTGCCAGTCATCGGTGATGCCTACCGGCGTATTATTCAACCACACGCGGTTGATATCAGTGCTGACCACGCGCAGCAACGCAGTGCGGAATCCGCTGGGCAGAACACCGCCGAGTTTGAATTTTATATATTTAGCTTGAGTATCATATGCTTGTGTGGTAACCCAATTGGCCATTTTTTCGTTCTTCATGATCTTCTCCAAGGAGACACTGCTTGTATGACTAGTTTCACCTCAGCCACCGGCATTTCCTGTTCGCGAGGTGTTTGGGCAGTAATCGACAGCACAAGGGAGATATACGGTCATATTCCCGTTGAATGAGCACCTTTTGGGAAATACCTGCGGATAAGCAGCTTCAGCACTATACAAGTAATCGATTATCTTGTGATATCATTTTAAATACAGTAAAATCGGATAGGTAGTTTAGTCTGTGATTACATAGATTTCCTATCTATCGTTTTGTGGTCCATCAGCGGAGAGATTGCGGTAACCTATGCTGTTGCCTACGCACATCAACCCTTTCGCGAGTTAAAGTAGATAGTATGGTTGTTAAAAAGAGACTCATTACCCTGGTGTTTATAGCTGTTACCCTGATGCTGCTGTGTATTGAACTGCCTCAAGTGAGCCAAGTACATGCAGCGATCTTTGCAGACCCGGCTGTCACAGCCAAACTGCGAACCGCCGATGGTCAGCGTTATTTGTGTTGGAATAGCAGCCAAGGCGGAGAGTTCATTAGATCTGATAATGATTATCGCCGGGTATGGGGCGGCAGAGACACTTACAACGGCGGATTGCTGGTTTCTGGCGATACCACTGGATACTACCCAACCCACATCTACCTATACCGTGTGTTAAGGAACAGTTTAATTGGGGTTAGCCGAAGCGGGTATTTCGCATTTGATGACACTAAAAGGGTGATGTATATCACAAAAGACTACCCCCGCTGGCGCGCCAAACTGCAAGCGATGAAGATACCTACTGATACTGTATTGCTGCCTGGTCCTATTCGACACAGCTACCACAAGAGGGGTTGGTTAAGGTATCAAGAGAAGATTGGACAGGATTTGTGGCCATGAGTATCTACAAATGGGTGATGCTTCATGCTTCCGCTATGCTGGTGATACTGGTGCTGCCATGGACACCTGCTGCGTATAAACTGCTGCGCATCGGTATTCAAAATGTCACCGATCCTGTGAGCACAGGTATTATATCGACGTCATCTGGCGACCAGTTCTGGTTTCAAAATCCTGACAAAGCCGATCCCGCGCTTTACCCAGCGAACACAACTGCCTGTGGTTTCCGCAGCGTTTATACTGGCGAGAATATCCAGGATGCCGTGATTGACGATGCTCAGGTGCTCAGCCGTTACGTGGCTGATCCGCGCAGTTACCGCATCGTGAGATATGGTGTGGTTGGACGAACAACCAAAGGATACTACGTCATCAACACCAAGAACCGCACCGTATATCTCGATCAGGATGTTGAGATATGGCATAAACGTCTTAAGCAAATGGGTGTTCGCACAGATATCCGCTGCTATTCGTTGCCTCTGCACCTAAGTTATGCTAAACGAGGGTGGCTTGTCTACCAGCCGGGCTTGGACAGATAGAATTTATAGACAATACCGGGACATCCCATCTTTCGGCATCAGATGTGAAGGCGTGCTGCGGCCTGCAGCACCGAGAGGGCATCGGCAGTCACCCACTCATTCATGCGCGTTTTACTGACATTACCCCAGCTAACCAGGTCACTTCCGCTGGTGGAGGGGCTGGCAACGCGGTAATACCGTGCTTCGGCAGGCCATCCGCCATCCGGCAGTTGTTTGGATTCCAACAGCTCAAGTGCTCTGATGCATCGTGGATCCTTAACAAACCCAGCTTCTGACATCACTTTGAGCCCAGCCAAGATATCATAATGCCAGTAACACGGGTAATGCAGCAGAATGAACTCATCGTTCATGACGGTGCCATCACACTGCCGTGAAAACATCTGCCGTGTCAAGAACACCTCTGCAACTTGTTTGGCGGCTTGATGCACCTCTGCATCACCGGACATGCGGGCATACAGCGATAGTCCGCGCAGTGGAATGAGGCTCTCCCAGAAGGATGAGTGTGACGCGCTGGGCTTTTTATCGCAGTTCCATCCGCCATCGGGCCATTGCCAGCGCAGCAAATTGCCTACAAGCTGCGATATTCGCTCATCCGCATAACCCAGGCTGATCAGCATCGCCAGAGCGTTACCCTCTTGTGAGGCACAGCGCCGTGCTTTGCCATTAATCACCGCGACCGAACTGATGTGCTGAGGATTCAACCAATGGCAGCAGACCAACTCCGCAAGCGGAGCTGCCAATGGGTCGTGAGGGGGATACCCGATATCGGCTAACGAAGCCAGCACCCAATGAGCGCCAGCGAACTTGCGATAGACATGCAGTTGAGCGGTAACGCCCTCCCGCTCAGACAACAGCGCTTGAGCGACAGGCGATTTGCGGATCTCTTCTCTTAGCTTCCGAATGGCGGGCGATTGGTTGTCCTCACCCAGCACATTAACGCGGATTTTATACCGTATAGATGGTTTTTCGCTGGCTAACAGCTTCTCTACGATAGGTAACACCTTTATACCTCTTGAATTCCTCCTGCTGATTACTGCCAAGGCGCTTGCCGCATCCCGGAATATACACGCGATGCGGCTTCATCATATTCCCGTTGTGATATCCTCGCTAGTTTGACATGGCACCGAAGTTCTTGTCGATCACCACATAGTCAAACAAGTTCACATGGCCATCACCATCTAGGTCAGCCATGAAGTCGGTAGACGCAAAGCGCGAATCCAGCATCACCATATCAAATAGGTTGACCTGACCGTCGCCATCGGCATCGCCATTCGCCAGTGACACATTCAAGCTAGTGGCAGGATCGTAGTTCTTGATAAGCTGCGTGAGGAAATGCGGGCTGCCGACGCGCACATCATATGGCGGAGGCATGTAGGTGTATGCTTGGTAATTACCGGTTTCGTCTTGCTGCAGGCTGACACAGTGCGGGGTAGAACTGCCACCCGCGATGTTGACCGATGCGTAGGCCGGGCTGCGTCTGATGTCACCGGTGAAATCATTCTGACCGATTTTGCCAGAAAAGGAGTAAAGACGCCGGATACCAACGGTGGTGTTCGCACCAGCGGCAAGTGCGATGAACCCGGTGTTTGGTACAGGCGCTGCATGCTGACCGGTGGTGCTGTACCCCCAGACCACAATCGAACCATCCTTCTTCAACCCGGCTGAATGCATATCGCCCGCAGCGATGGCCACAAAATCCTGATTTGGTGAGGGCACAGATCGTTGTCCGTAGGTGTTACCGCCCCAACAAACGATGGAGCCATCGCTCTTAAGTCCCATCGAGTGCGACCATCCGGCAGCCACGGCCACAAAGTTCGCATTGGGCGACGGTACCGTGCATTGCCCATCAGAGTTGGCACCCCAGCACACCACGGAGCCATCAGCCTTCAAGCCAACGGTGTGGTTGTGTGATGCAGCCATGCCTATGAAGTTCGTATTAGGGGATGGTATATCGCATTGCCCGTTTGTGTTATACCCCCAGCAGACTAGCGATCCATCCGCTTTGCGCCCCACTGAGTGCTCGTAACCAGCCACCACGGCGGCAAAACCCTGGTTTGGTGAAGGAACAGTGCACTGATTATAGTTATTTTTACCCCAGCAGACCACAGAACCATTAGACTTTAACCCCACAGTGTGAAATCCACCGGCAGACACAGCGGTAAATCCTTGGTTAGGCGATGGCACATCACATTGGCCTTGGAAGTTCTCTGTCCAGCATACTACAGTGCCGTCGCTTTTCAAGGCTGCGAGATGATTGGAGCCCATTGATACTGAGGTGAAATCTCGGTTAACCACTGGCAAATAGCATTCGCCATGATCATTACTGCCCCACATCACCACTGTGCCGTCTTGGCGTAAACCGGTAGAGTGGTTTGAGCCTGCGGAAATCGCCGTGTATCCTAGGTTAGGTGACGGCACATTCGCCATGCCATTGCCGTTATACCCCCAACACACCACAGAGCCATCACTTTTAAGACCTAATGAAAATGACATACCAGCGGCCACTGCGATATATCCGTTGTTGGGGGCAGGCACATCGGTTTCGCCGTTGTAGTTTTTGCCCCAAGCTACAATGCTGCCGTCGCTTTTGAGACCTAAGGTATGATCTGACCATGTGCTGATGGCTGTGAAGTTCGCGTTCGGAGCGGGTACAGCACACTGACCGTAGTAAGTCTGCCCCCAGCAAACAACCGTGCCATCGCTTTTCAGTCCGACGGAATGGGCGTTTCCTGCTGCAATCGCCACGAAGTCGGCGTTAGGGTCGGGTACGTCGCACTGGCCAGCGGAGTTGTCACCCCAGCAGACCACCGAACCGTCGTTTTGCAGAGCAACCATAT
>CAZFLA010000206.1:0-4509 GCA_964519405.1 uncultured bacterium | reverse complement strand
TCTTAGTGGCTAAACTGCCTAGTGCGGTGTTGACAACACCCATACCCGTCTGTGCAACATCCGCATAAGCGGCCTCCGCGTCCTTGTATACCTCGTTGATAGACGAGCCTGGGATAATATCATGGAACTGGTTAAGCAATACTTTCTTCCAAGCGTCATGCAGTGCCTGGTATGGATAACTAGCACCCGTTGGATCTGCTAGCAGTGCCAGGAACTCAGCATCACGCAGCAGGAACTCGCTCTTGCGGTTACCCTTCTTGGTGCGCGCTTGGGTGGTATAAGTTCCGCGATGCACCTCTAGATAAAGCTCACCAACCCAAACAGGCCACTGATCACACTGTTTTTCAGCTTCTTCAAAGAACCCTCGCACGGTTCCTTGGGTCACTTTTGGCAGACCCTCAAAATCCCTAAAACGGCGCAGGCGCTCCAGCATCTCGACGGTAGGACCGCCGCCGCCATCTCCGTGACCATATGGCATCACGCTTAAGCAAGCTCGGTCATGCTCACTGTAGTTTTTAACAGCCCTATACAGCTCATCTGCGCTGACCTGAGCGACATATGTGTCTACAGGTGGGAAATGGCTGAATATTTCGGTGCCATCGATGCCCTTCCACATAAAGCTATTGTGTGGGAAGCGGTTGAACTGGTTCCAGCTGATCTTCTGGGTCAGGAAGTAGTCGACGCCAGCTTTTTTTAATATCTGTGGCAAAGCCGCACAGTAACCGAATACATCAGGCAACCATAAATCAACAGTCTCTATACCGAATTCCTCAAGGAAAAATCGCTTGGCGTAAACGACCTGACGAACCAGGCTCTCGCCGCCTGTGATGTTGCAGTCGGCTTCAACCCACATGCTGCCGGCTACTTCCCAGTTGCCTTGCTGAGCTTCCTGACGTATCCGTTCAAACAGCTCTGGAGCTAACTCTTTCACCCATTCATACTGAACCGCCTGCGATGCCAAGAACCGGTATTCGGGATACTTGCGCATGTAATTCAGTACAGTGCTGAATGTGTGAATACACTTGTTTTGTGTGCGCTCAATGGGCCATAACCATGCGCTGTCGATATGCGAGTTGCCAATAGCCACAATCTGATGTGCGGATTCGTGCGCTTTTGCTTCAAAAATCGGGGCAATCGCATCACGAGCCTGACCTATTGTCGCGAGATCATTCTCGTCGAATATATTCACCGCGTCGTTCATAGCATACAGAATGTTGGACTTTCGAGGTTGTTCTGTATCTGGCATATTGCGGTAGATGTCGAGCAGTGTCGTAACGTCCCAATAGAGCTGCAGTAACGGCTCGTTTACCGTCATGAGGTTCGCAAATTGGAAGGTAAACGGCGTTGCAGATGGTTCGCGCGGTTCCGCGTCGCAGCTGACGTTGGGGTTCATGCCAGTAGCTCTAACATACAGAGTATACTCAGCTCCCGCTTCCGCCGAATCTGTAAGCACTAATACGCGGTGGTTACCGTCAATCCCCTGAACGGGGTTTGCACCATCCCACACAGTCGCCTCAGCACCAAATTCCATATGCGCAGCGACAACCTTGCCGGCCCATTGATCTGGCACCGCAGCTGTTACTTTGAACCACGCATTACTCCATATGGGTCCCCAAGCTGTACCGGGTTGTACAGGCTGGAAATCAAGTTCTTTGGCGTTGGCAGGTGGAAAGTCGAGTTCTGGGCGAGCCATCATAGCACTCATCTGGATCTGATCTTTCCAGATCATTGGTGCCAGTGTCCACTCAACAAACCGCTGAATGCGCTGGAAGGTGACATGTGGGTATTTCTGCATTGTAAGTCCTCTAATGATCGAATGGTATCCGAGACTACATAGTATTAGTGAAAACACAATGTAAATCCTTGTATGTTTTGGTTAGGTTTCGTACAAATAGTTTCTTCAATAGGTCACAATATATAAGGATGTCTTATTTGAGGAGGGTATGTTTATGGATGAAAAGCTGTTGTTGACCGACCTTGCCACCGAAGCTCGTGAACTCATGAAAAGCGGCCAGCATGCCAATGATCGAACTCGACTCACGATTTATTCCGGTTACAGTAAAAGAACGTTATATGATTATGATCAGTATTTTGATGCTATCTCGCAGTTTTATCTCGGATGGTCACCTGTTTTCGCTTTAAATGGTGTTCGTGTTTTCTTTGCATATCAAGACCGCAATTCTGGTTTGCTGCCGAAATCTGTTCCCCCAACGCCGCAGTCGCGAGGAGAACACGCCAAGCCGTGGCTCGCGCAGACTTGCGTGCTCACAGGTGCTCACCTAAACGAATGGGGATGGGTCACCCATGGTTTGTTGGATGCCCTCGACAAATACCTCGTTTACTGGATGTCGCGAAGAACCATAGATGGCATCAACCTTAGCGTATGGGAAGGCGCCAGCCATTTCATGGAGAATCAAACTGAGCGGCTTGGTCATAACGGCGAGGCATACTGTGCAGGTGTGGACCTCAACGCCACGCTCGTACGCGAATGTCAGGCACTGTCACTGCTTTATCAACGTGCCGGACGCACTCTCGAAGCAGATCGATGGCAGGAAGCAGCGAATAAACGTATCGAAGCCATACAATCACTGTTGTGGAATGAAGATCAGGGCATGTATTTCGATCTCGATGTCCGCAGCAAAGAACAAATTCCGGTGAAAGCGGTGTCCACCTTCTTTCCGCTGTTCGCAGGAATATGCACAGAAGAACAGGCGGAGCGGCTTGTTAAAGAGCACCTCATGAACCCTGATGAGTTCTGGCGGCGCTATCCTGTACCAGCTTTAGCGGCTACCGAGCCAGGATACCGCGATCAACTGATAGAGGGTGAAGAGGGTCGCAACTGGCGCGCCAGTACCTACCTCTCGATAAACTACCTCATATTCCAAGGATTACGGAAGTATGGCTACTCAGATGAAGCCACTGCGCTGGCAAAGCTGTCGCTGAATATACTGGACAAAAGCAGCTACCGTGAGTGGTATTCATCCGAAACAGGCGTGGGATATGGGCAAGATCCATTTGTGGGTTCATCAGTCGTTGGCCTGTTCATGACCATGGAAGATGAGCTAGGGGTCGATCCAACGGAGATAACAGACGATCCTATCCCCGAAATGAAGCAGATTGCCAGCGAGCTTAACGTGATACCAGATACATACGAACAGTAAGTAGCCTTATGCAAAGGGCGCTGTAGAAATCATTCTCTACAGCGCCCTTTTACAGCATCTATTATTGTTGGTTACTTAACATCGCCAGATGGAGTAGATTTTGCGTTGTCGGTTACGTAGAAACCAGGCCCCTTGAATGCAATACCTGCAGGAAAAATCTGTCGTTTGATCTGCCCTTGGCATTTTGGACACTCTGTAAGTGCGTCGGCCGTGATGCTCTGAAACTCTTCAAACTCGTAACCGCAGCTACTACATTTATATGCATACGTCGGCATTATTTGCATCACCTCTCTATAAATATTATGCGTCAGCAGCGCCTCATATGCAAACTCCCCTGCCGTGCTAGAATAGATATGATGTATGCATGAAAGGAAACGATTATGTGGGAAACCGAATATCCGCGCCGGATCACGCGTAAAATTGCGGTAGGCAATCGTTATATAGGCGGCGATGCGCCTGTTCTTGTCCAATCGATGATTAATGTGCCCACCAAGGATGTGGAAGCATCCGTATCAGCTATCAAGCAGCTGGCAGATGCTGGTGCAGAGATGGTCCGCTTCACAGTACCGACTATGACCGATGCAGAAGCGGCGTATGCGATCCGCGAACGGCTTGTGTCTGACGGTTATGATATACCGCTGGTAGCTGATGTTCATCATTCGGGACAGAAGATCGCGATAAAAGTGGCTGGTGCAGTTGACAAGGTGCGTATTAATCCCGGTTTATATGTGCTGCAGCCATCAGATGAAGCGTGGAGTGACGAGGAGGCAGAACGGCGAATTACCGAGGCACTTATCCCACTGCTTGATACACTGAAAGAGAATCATCGTTGCTTGAGATTAGGCGTTAACCACGGAAGCTTAGCACCACGAATGACCCTCAAATACGGCGATACCCCCGAAGGCATGGTTCAGTCTGCCATGGAATACGTGCGGATCTGCCACAAACTTCACTTCGACGATATCGTGATATCCTTCAAAGCAAGCCGTGTGCCCACCATGCTGGCGGCAAACCGACTCGCTTCGCAAGTGATGCTTGACGAGGGTTTCGATTACCCACTTCACCTCGGCGTTACAGAAGCGGGAGACGGAAGCTACGGTCGCACGAAGAGTATTGCTGGTATCGCGACGCTGTTGAACGAGGGAATCGGCGACACGATACGCGTCAGCCTATCGGAAAACCCTGTGGCTGTACCTTGTGCGCGTGACAATCAACAACTGACCCGAAGGGAGAGGCAGCTATGCCCGTGGGAGAAAGCCGCTACATGGAGCCCCTGCAGCTGGCGGGGCGGCTGATCATGGAAAACGGCGGCGAAACCTATCGCGTGGAGGAAACCATTACCCGCATG
>CAZFLA010000205.1:0-4629 GCA_964519405.1 uncultured bacterium | reverse complement strand
GTATAAATAAAACTATATAAAATGTATTATCACTTACATATCGATGTAATCACTGTAAATACTATAGGTTTACATGATTATTACCACGAGCTTAGGCAGGTGCATATTCTAGGTTCAGATTAATATGCGGTATCAGCACTATTTGGCCAGTATTTACTTCGCTTTTGCTTCTTTGACGTTGAAAAAATCTAGTTTGTTACACTTGGCATCGTAGCTGGCGTTTATGCTTGAGTGAGCCACTAAATCTGCAATCGCAACATACTGAGTGGAGCCAAATGTTTCTTTCTTGAGCGATGATCCTGACATACCCAAGAGATGTTCTGCATACTTATGATGGAGGTAGCATTTCCCATTTGAGATGATAGGAGCCACAGTCAAACATGCATCCTTACCGTTGATATCAACAAAATCGATATACTTCCACGACGGTTTGCTTGTTGTGTTGTTACTTGAAGGAGTCGTGCTTTTATGCGAACGGCTAGTTGAATAGGCAGGATACACCGATAGAGACAGAAGTTGCCCAGAGCACGCATCGTAGACAAACTTTGCTTCCACATAGTCATGAACCTTCGTATCGTCTGAAATCCAACTCAGGTTGACTCCAGGCAACGGCGAACACATTGTCCATACATCATACGTAATCCATTCCACACCGAAACTGTCTTTAGCGTAAACTGGTTCACCACAACGTGTCACACATGCATGTGTGTAGTCTGCATAGTCGGGTCCTGCCCAGCTAGAAATATTATGGGCGGCTGTTAAGGTAAGATTTTGCACTTTAGCTTTACCAACTATAGAAATCCCATCAAGCTGCGGAAGTGGCAAATCTATAACATCGTAGCCGATAATCGGCTTTGAGAGATCATTATTGTTATGTGATATCGAGAGCAGCCGTTCAGAACAGAGTATTCCTTGGGGACTTCGATACCACCAAAGGTCACTGTTTTGTGGATATTCGACCATAGTTGATTTGTCGAACTGCGGGAATAGTCCCCATACCCAGTCTGATGTCATCGGATACCTAATGCTGGAACCATCTACCGAGTAGCCGCATATGGCACCGGAATGTCTGGTCACATACCAAACTTCATGTGATACACCAGGCTCATCAAGGATAAAACTATACGAAGACATCTGGCTATTGATGTCACTTGTCGTGGCTTCAGTGCATATAAAAGCCGTTGATACGATACCGGTATACTGGCTGATAATAGACAGCGCTTGGGCTTTTGTGACGTCGGCGTGGGCGCACAAACACGATAGTAACAAGAACGGAAGTATTGCAGATATCCGTTTCATCATAATGACTCCATACACCCGATTTGCAGTAATTGGTATGCAGCAGCCATTGCTGCTATCTGCCAGATTTTATCTTTCCTACAGCTTTGGCTGTGGTGATATCCAGCCGGTTGAGCTTGGTGTTGTAACTGCATTTCACACCGGGCAGACTCTTCAGCGCCTGCCAAGGCAGATACAGCGTGCCTGCTTTTGCTACCACCTTCGAGGGCAGCGCAATCCGCTTGCCGTCTAATGTGAATGACTTGTCACCCGCCTTAGCGCCGATCTTGTGGCCTGGAGCTAGGGCCTGCAGTCTTTTTATTGGTATGAGAGAATTTGGGTAGCCAATAACTTGTTCGGAACCATACTTCACGGTAAGCATCTTAGGGGGCCATGCTTTACGAGGCAAGTAATCCCATCTTCCACTATCTTCATCCGAAACTTCGCCAGTTGATGCATTGACAGTAATAATAACGCTGTCACAAAACTGTGTGTCGGTGAAAGAACAGGCTACTTCGTAGTATATTATTGGCGTGTATGGTGATACGGGATCAGAGAACCCGTAGAATACCATAGGCGCGTGATACAGCCACCATGCTTCATAAGTTCTGCCCGAATACTGGTTCGCAATCCACTGTCTAGCTATTCGCATTGCTTGGGCCGAATTGACGAACACTGACCCGTTATAATCTGAAAGATGGCAATCAGAGATATTTGCGTAGTTAACCTTTCCTTGCTTACTAACCTTGAAATGCACGCCCGTACTGGGAATCCATATGCCATCGTCTTGCCGGTACACCCATGTGGATGGTGTCATTTTGCTAAGTTTTGAATAAAAAGCAGTCGGCAAATGCGATGGTGCCCATGCCTTAAATGCTTTCGCCATCACATTCGGGTTCTTAGAATTGTCCCCGGTGAAATCCGATGACCAAAAAACCACGTTTCCAGATTTGCGATCTATCCGCACGATAGCCATATCGTTATCAACTAAGGAGTGATTGAGTGTGTATGTATGAACTTGCTCCCCACATTCACATTTACTAGTCTCTTTTGTGATTTCATTTGGCTTCCAGTTCGGCACATTCAACCATTTTCGTGCGATACCCAGTGACTGTGCTTTAGAAAGGAGCCCCCAGTTGGTGATGATACTATAAATACCATATACCGATACCACTGCAACCATACAGATCACGAGCAATTGTTTGAGGGAAACACCTTTTTTCATCTCACCATCCTGAACTAATATGGGGTGCGGAGTGAACATGATTCACACCGCACCATGGATTTTCAGGTATTTACTTGACTGGTTTCGGTGTAGTCTTGGCTGCTGGTTTCTCCGTCACCTTCGCTGTGGTGATATCCAACTTGTTGAGCTTGGCATCGTAGCTGCACTTCACACCGGGCAGGCTTTTCAGTGCCTGCCAAGGCAGATACAGCGTGCCGGCTTTTGCTACAACCTTTGATGGCAGAGCAACTCGCTTGCTGTCCAGCGTGAAGGCTTTCTCGCCCGCCTTGGCGCTGAGCTTGTGTCCTTTAGCAAGGGACTTCATGGTGTTGAGAGATACCATGCTGGCAGGTTTTGTTATGATAGTATGTTTTTGAATCTTTTTGACGGGAGCAGGTTTCGGCTTCTTTGCAATCTGAAAATTGCCTCCTGCGGAATGTATTATTGATCCAGTGGCAGCATTCACATAGACAACATAACTGGCACACGTGCTTAGGTCGGCATCAGAGCTATCATCCAGCCATGACGCATCTACAGCAGGATCTGATGATACCAGAAACGTGAGAGTGTATACAGGTTCAGGCAATCCCTGTTGATTAGTATGCCAATAGACACCATAACTACTCTCAAGATCGTAATAAGGATAAGCGTGTGTAACCAAATCGTCATCCTGCCATGAATATGAACCCGCTACGGTTTGTGCAATTGCAAGTGCTTGTTGCGCTGTAATCGTAATGGTTGGTCTAGAGCTTGGTACGGGTTTATATGATGCAACCACTTGATCAATCAACCCATTACTATCTCTACTAAAACTCAATTGAACCTTTGTGTTCCAAGAACCATCAGAATATCTGAGCACCCATGAATCTGTAGTTTGTTCTTGCATTTGACTTCTTGGCAGTATGGTGTATTTACTCCAGATGGTTTCCATGTTGAGCGCGTCTGCTGGATAAATAGTCAGATCTGACGTAACAATTACAGAGGTTATGAAGCCCGTATTGCCATCAACAAAATACTGATAGCTTCCGCAGGTCATATCGTAATAAGGATCATTATCTATCCAAAAGCCATACATTGAATCCTCTAGGTCAGGTTGTATGATACCAGTTTCCCCTGTAGTCATGGCGACTTGAGCATTCTGGTCGCCTATGAAGTTTTTAACAGCCTGTATGGCTTGCTCCTCAGTGATAAAAGCATTCGCCTGTAAGGAAGCTGTTATTACTAACAAAGTAGCAAAGATGACCGACACTATTCGATTCATACTAATATACCTCCCTATAGCACTGTGAAAACATTCAGATATTTCTTTTTATACTCAGATTGAGACCAAAAGAATATTGGTTTTAAACTCTTGAGAGCTGCATCGAACGCACTTTTTACTACTGAGCTAGACATCTGATATTTACGTTTCTTCCACTGTTTAAGAAATGCTTTACTAAAGTTGTCATCAGCATCAGTGTATAGAAGTGCTTTGGTACCGATCACACCCCATCCTTTGGCGGCGAACTTATAACCTATAGAAGAGTTGTTTTTACATGAAAAGCATGATAATAAAACAATCAATCTATACCCACTATCTGAGGCAGCAAATGATGTATTCTGGATATCTGTTGCCCATAATGCATCATCATCACGAAATATGATACACAATCCATCTGAGTCTGAGTGACCTACATAAACTCCAATTGTTGGTGGTACTCCGCGTGCGGTACCAAGTCCGTGTTTATTTTGGCCATACATATAACCGGATAAGGCAACACTTTTGGGTACATTTGCTGGAAATATACCTTCTCTATATTTATTGTCAACTATATGATATCCATTGACTAGTGGTTTATTTACAGAAGGGTTCTCACTAACTTTACCAATGATACCAGCCCATCTATTTGCTGCAGCGTTTGTGTTTGCATCAACAGGTATCTGGTATACATTCACTGCCCAGCCTAATTGCTTGCCGTTTCGTCCCAACACTGGCCGCATCTTATGGCTCTTATCATTACCTGGTGTTCCATCCTTTCCGGACATTAGGAATACATAAGGCCCGGCAATCTCAGGTGTCCAGTCTACACGAGCTACCTGAAGCCAGTCAGAGGTAAGATACAAGGGAGGTGAGCTTAAAGCTGATG
>CAZFLA010000204.1:0-4690 GCA_964519405.1 uncultured bacterium | reverse complement strand
ATCCACCAGTAGCTGTAGTAGCAAACACCGACGCCGGTGGCGGCGGTAACAGCTATCAAGGCTTGGTGCTTCAGACCAATGATGGCAAACTTGTGCTCGATCCGGCTGGTGAAGTTATGGTCGATAAGCTGCCTGAAGGACTTGTCAGCAACCCGAGTTTGAAGTGGCTTCTAGATGCCGGCAAAGAAGGCACGCAAGATACGGTAGTCAGCTACATGACCGAGGGCATCACATGGAAAGCCGATTACGTGGCTGTGGTCAACAAAGATGAGAACGCTCTGGACTTAACCGGTTGGGTAACAATAGACAACCGCAGTGGCGCAACCTACAAGAATGCGAACCTGCAGCTCATGGCGGGCGACGTCCGCCGCGTTCAAGAACAACCCGCTATGTACGAAAGATCAATGGTGATGGCTGCTCCCGCTATGGGCGGAATGGGCGGATTCCAAGAACAAAGTTTCTTCGAGTATCACCTATATACACTAGAAGGTCAAACCACTGTAGCTCAGAACGAAACAAAACAGATGAACCTGTTATCAGCTAACAATGTGAAAGCCACACGACGATTGATCTTTGACTATGCGAAATCCAGTCGTTATCCCGGCAGCGGAGGCAGCACATCCGAAGGTAAGTTAGCGATTATGCTGGAGATCAAAAATGATAAGGCCAGCAACATGGGCATGCCTTTGCCTAAAGGCAAAATCCGTGTTTACAAAGCCGATACAAACGGCGCCCTTCAGTTCATTGGTGAAGACCTGATCGACCACACACCTAAGGACGAAATGGTACGTTGCTACATCGGTGACGCATTTGATGTGGTAGGCACCAGAACACAGACAAACATGAAGCAGATATCGGATCGTGTGCAGGAAGCTAGTTACGAGATCAGCATCCGCAACCGCAAAGAAACTGCGATAGATGCCACCATAGTGGAGCGTGCATACGGCTCATGGGAAATTACCGAGAAGAGCCAAAACTTCAACAAAATCGACGCATCGACATTCGAGTTCCCAGTGTCGATACCGGCAGGGCAGGAAGTAAAAGTTAACTACACCATCCGCACCAGTTGGTAAGCTAACCGTATCATTTCGAAGGGCAGTGAAGTATACTCTGCCCTTTTTATATGCTTGTCCGGCAGTATTGATGCAATCTATGCTATATTTAGGATGAATGAGCCTTGTTTTTCACCCATTTCAGTGAGGACTATATCAATGAACCAAAAATACTCCGTAATCTTAGGCAACCTTGGCAACACCTGCGACCGGTTCTGCTCCAGTTATAAAACAAATCCCGATACATGGGATATGTTGAAGGCAGCAGCTGCTATCCCATATGTCAGCGGTATTGAACTGGTTGGAACATGGGACATCAAACCCGAAACCACTCAACAGATGAAAAAGGCGTTGGAAGACCTCAATCTGAAGTGCGTCTCGATAATTCCTGACCTGTTTGCTAATCCGGTTTACTGGAAGGGATCATACAGCAGTAAAGATGCCAGTGTTCGACAGGATGCCCTAGACTACACCCGCAAGATGGCCGATGTTGCCCTAGAGCTAGGATGCGAGATCCTGAACATTTGGCCTGGTCAAGACGGGTATGATTACCTGCTGACAGCCGACTACGCTCAGGAACGCGAATGGGAATGTGATGCTATCCGCACCCTGGCGACTGAATATCCACAGATATCTTGGGCACTGGAATACAAACCCAAGGAGCCTCGCACACACAGTTATCTAGCTCGCATGGCAGACACCCTTCTCTTGGCTCAGGAAACTGGACATCAAAATGTTGGCGTCACCATCGATACAGGACACGCATTCGTGGGTGGTGAAGTAGTCGCAGAATCCATCGTGTTGGCACAACGAGCCGGCAACAAACTGATGCACATGCACTTCAACGATAACTACACATCATGGGATGATGATATGATGGTTGGCTCCGTGCACAGCATCGAATATATCGAAATGCTTTACTGGCTAGACAAGTGCGGATACCAGGGATGGCTGTCCATGGACCAGTATCCATATCGTGAGGACGCCGTTGGCGCCATCGGCGAAAGCATCCAGTGGGTGGTGAAATACCAGGCCATCATGGAAGCTCATAAAGCTGAGATTGATGAGTTGCTGAAGCTTGGTGACCCCATCGCAACATCACGCTTCCTCCGATCCGTTCTCGCGTAACTTGATGTTATAAGCCCTCAGCCGCTGTGCAATACGCACTGCGGCTGAGTGCTAGTCTAGATACGCAAAACCTTCTGTTCTACTTCTTCTTTCGATCTTTCTGCGCGGCCAGCATCTCTTTCAACACGTTGTAATAAGCGTAAGGATCGTCATCGGGATACTTGTTATATGCAATCTCCGTGCCCTTGGTATCTGCGATCCCCCAATTGATGCCGTCGCATGTGTCATCATACGAGCCAAACATCACGTAATGCTCTGCTTTCAAGCCCCAAGCCACACGCTTACGCCACTTATCCACACTGATGTGCCGCCAAGGGTCGCTGGGTGCAACCCCTTGTGTAGGTGCCACAAACCTCACCTTGCCATCTACACTTTGAGAGTAGTTGCGATATCCCCATCCGTCTGACAAACCAGGCAGGATGGGATCATTAACCTGAGTAGTGCCAATGTGGAATTTCGAAAGATAGTATGTCTGCTCTGAGGGTAAACTATTGAAATAACCCCAATATGCGTCGGCGGGATTGAACACGATGAGGATCGGACGGTTGTCGCCATGCCCATATCGGCGGTATGTGGGATCATTTGCCCAATGCTCTAGGATGTATTTCGCCTTGTCATTCCAAAACGACATATTACCGGCCGCCCCAATGAACAAAAAGAACTGCATCTTTTTATCCCTGCATACACGCTGGATATTGTCGACCATCGGTTTATATTCATCCCAGAATTGCATCCACTGGGAGTCGTTAGTCATGTCTATGCATACTGTCGAAATGCCAGCGTCTTTAATCTTCTGCAAGATATCTTCAACCTGGGTAATATCGCCATAGTTATGCGCAGGGTTCCATCGGTTCTTCACAAGGAACTTAATCCCTCTATTTGAACTCCGACAGCAGATAAGCACATAACACACAGCGTGAGGTGAGCGGTCGTCAGCCTCCTCGTTAGGCAGCTCTCTTGCGGTCACCCTTCTGGTGCCTCCTACCATAATAAACAGCAACAAAACGGTCACTAAAACTAGCATCTACACACTCCTTATGGTCATCAGAACCGAATGATGGTACCTTAACCCATATGCTAAGCTCCATATCTATTGATATATTCACGCCGCGGCCCATATCATCCTTCTAACTGCAGGAAATGCGCCCGAGTAAAGCGAACTGTTATGTGAAATACGAGTTCATTACTCCTAAGGAAAACATACATATGAGTAAACTAGATATTCACCTCCCCTATTTCGGTGCAGCCTACTATCCAGAAGACTGGCCAGTAGAACTTCAGGATGAAGATATCCACCTTATGAAAGAAGCCGGCATGAACCTCATGCGAATCGGCGAATTTGCATGGAGCCGCATGGAGCCCAATGAAGGCGAATTCGACTTTACATGGCTGCATAACATCGTGGATAAACTCGCAGAGAATGGCATCGGCACCATCATGTGCACTCCGACAGCCACTCCGCCGATCTGGGCGGTGCACGTGTATCCTGAGATCCTATACGTCAACGCGCAGGGCTTGCAGTGGGATCATGGCGGGCGAAGGCACTATTGCCCTAATAGTCCGGTCTACCGTCGTCTCTCCAGCACCATCGCCACGAAAATGGCGTTAGAGTTTGCCAATGATCCTGCAGTTGTTGGATGGCAGATAGACAACGAAATATACTCTGCAGAAGGCGATTCGCTGCCATGCAGCTGCCCTGTATGCATCAGTAAGTTCCACGAGTTTCTACGAGGCCGATACGGCACAATCGAGCAGCTCAACGAAGCATGGTGCCTTACGCTCTGGAGCCAAGAATACCAAACATTCAGCCAGATTCCTGCCATCAAGAACCATGTGTGGCAGCACCCCAGTCTAGTCGCTGCTTGGCGTGAGTTCAGCAACCAATCATATGTTGATTACACCTGGGAACAAGCCGACATCCTTCATGCCCACAATGCCAAGATGGTCAGCACAAATGTCATGTGTATCCCCGGTTTCGACCACTACGAAGTTGCAAAGAAACTTGATGTCGTGATGTATGACCACTACAACTTTGGTCCAACCGTTAGGGATGCCGCTTTTTGGTTTGACTACATCCGCCCGATAAAACCCGATCAGCCATACTGGAATGTAGAGACCTGCACCAACTTCAATGGAGCTACCTGTATCAGTCCGCGTCAGATCAAGGGCTACACCACCATGAATACATGGATGAGCTACTTGATGGGCGGTGAACACAATGGATACTGGTTGTGGCGGCAGCATAAGGCTGGTCAAGAGCAGATGCATGGCTACGTGGTCGACAGTCATGGCCGCAAGCCGTGGTATTGGAGCGAGGTAACCGGCGTCTCGAATGCATTGAAAGCCCATGCGAATCTACTGAACAACACGAAGTTGTCCACTAGCGGTTTAGCAATACATTACACCAATCTGGCATACAACAACTTCCGAGCTCTGCCGATGGTGTTGGGTCCGAACATGCAGCAGCGGATGGTCAGCGAAGTTTACAAGCCATTATCGTCTGCCCAATT
>CAZFLA010000203.1:0-4740 GCA_964519405.1 uncultured bacterium | reverse complement strand
CGCGTTTAATTCCCTTAGCGATGGCAACCGTATTTGCTCCAGACTGCTTTTGAATGGTGAAAGTAACAGCAGGTTTACCATTCATACGAGATATAACAGTAGGTTCTTTTACGGTATCAATTACTTTGGCTATGTCATTAACTGTGATGACTGTTGAATCTGGCAGAGTGATGGGCGTTTTACCAACATCCTCTGCATTCACAAATTCGCCAACAGTACGTACAGAGTAGTCTCGCGGACCTTCCTTGATGTTACCGGCAGGAACATTCATACTGGATGCTCGAAGAGCAGTCACTATAGAGCTAATGCCAACTCCGTAAGCATCAAGCCGTTTCTTGTCAACAGATACCGATATCTCGCGTTCCTCACCACCGAGTACGGTAATGGAAGCCACGCCAGATACTTTTGCGAAGCGATCAGAGACCGTGTCGTCAGCAAGAATACGCATCTCTTTCGGGGACAATGGCCCCTCCGTACCGATCCGCATTACTGGCATCGACGAAGTATCTAGCTTAGATATTTTCGGGTCATCCGCATCATCAGGTAATGCTGCAGAAATCGCAGCAACCTTATCACGGACGTCAGCTGCAGCAGACTCGATGTCGGTTCCCATTTCAAACTCAACAGCGACTACAGAGACACCGGTCTGTGATGTCGATGTCACATTCTTCACGTTAGCGATTGCTGATACTGCTTTTTCGATGGGTTCACTAACGAGTGTCTCAATTTCGCTAGGGCCAGCTCCACTATATGTGGTGAAAATGGTGACATATGGGATGTCGATGTTAGGCATCAGTTCCTGCGGCATCTGTTGCCTTGATTTAATACCAAGCACGACCAGAGCCAACACGAACATTATGATAAAGATCGGTCGACGGATAGATGTGTTAGTTAACCACATTATCTGCCTCCGCCTTTGTTTTATTTATGTCTACTAGAGTGCCATCTTCAACATTAACATGACCCTCTGTGATAACCTGATCGCCTTGCTTCAAGCCGGATTGTTCTTGTATCTGGTAGAAGAGTCGATCTTCAGCAACGGTTGTTACGAGATGGCGGTTTGCTTTGTTGTCTTTACCGACAGAGAAGGCGGCTTTTACACCATTCCGCTCATCCAATGCAGCTTTTGGCAGCAAAAGGACATCTTTATTGATACCAATGGTGATGTCGCCACTGGCAAACATACCAGGCCTAATCTTACCATTAGCATTAACAAGATTAATCTGAACAGAGAAGTTCCTACTGGATGTAGAACCAGCAGGGTTGATCTTGGTCACACGACCGACCAGCGATTGTCCTTGCAGTGCTTCAAGTGTGACGAGTACATTCTGGCCAGGTGTGATGGATGTCAGGTATTTTTCGGATACATCACCTTTAAAGTAGATGCTGTTTAGGTCGACAATCATGCCGAGGTTTTGTCCGGGGGATACAACCTGACCAGGATCAGCCGATTTTGTAGAGACAACACCCGATATTGCTGCGCGGATGTATGTATTATCGAGCTGACGTTTTGCTGTATCAACGGAGGCCTGAGCCTGCATCACAACAGCACGTGCTGCCTCAACATCACGCTGCTTAATGAGGTTTTGCGATTCATTGGCCTTAGCCTGCAGAACCTGTTGGCGTGCCACTTCAACCTGAGCTTGATTGCTGGCGATGTCCTCACGTCGGCCGCCTTCATCGATAAGTGACAGGTTATCTTTGGCACTCTTGTAGTCCGATTGAGCCACAACATAAGCTGTTTTGTAGACATCAAATGCAGATTCAGAGATAGCTCCTCTTTTCAGCAGGCGCTCATTTCGCTTGTAATCGGCTTCCGCTTTATCAAGATTAGCTTTTGAAGCAGCGGCCTTGTTTTCGGCAACCATACGCTCTTGCGTTCGCGTTGGCCGCTTCACAACCTCAAGTTTTGCGAGCGCTGACTTTAAGCTGTAGTTAGCCTGTTGAATAGCCGAATCGGTTGTGATTTTAGAGACTTTAGCGTTAGTTACTGCCTGAGCCAATCTTGCTTTTGCAGACTCTAAATTCGCCTGAGCAGCTTCAACGGCATTAATGGAGTCACCCTGATCAATAACTGCTAAAACTTGACCTTGTGATACAACGTCACCTTCATGCACGTTAACTGCAGTCAAACGTCCCGATATTTTGGATGATATTACCGCGGCATTGAGCGCGGTTAGGTCACCAGTTACCGATACCGTATTGTTCATGTTGCCACGCTGCAGTGTTACTGCCTCTACTGGTACACCGGATTGCTTCCATATCTGCGTTGTTGTGGGGGCATGTCCCTTTGGTTTGCGCAGTTGGGATATGGCCACAAGCGATATGATGATAACAGCAACTACGCCGAGTAATTTGAGTGTCTTTTTCATTTATTTGGCTCCTTGTTGACAGCCATGTTGTTTGTCTCAGAAAGAAGTTGGAGGTTGTTCATTTCCGGCTGAGCAGACGTCGCTTTCTCTAGTTGAGCAGAAGCAACGGCGTAATCGAACAACGCGTTAATGTAGTTATATCTAGCCTGAGTTAATTGTGTTTGTGCATTTGATACTTCCACTTGGGTGGCTATACCAGCATCATATCGGTCATTAGCTATGCTAAGTGCATCTTTCGCTAGTGAAACAGCACTTTCTGTGGTCTTTGTGCGGATGGCAGCAGTTTGTAAGCTGAGTGCCGCTGACCTAACTTCGCTGCTGACTGCCAACTGCTTTCCGGTTAGAGCTGCGATTGAGTTTTGAACGCCTGCTTTGGCTTGGCGAACACTTGCACGTTTTGCTCCACCGTCAGATATCGGTATGTTTAACCGGAGTGTTGCAGACCATGAGTAGTCATCAGATGCCATCGCCGACGGATTTAGCAAATATGTGCCTGAACCACTAAGACTGGCTGTGGGAGCATCGCTTAAGCTGGCCAAATCAGTTGACTTCTGACCAAGAGCGATCGCAATTTGAGCAGACTTAACATCGGGGCGTTTTGCCATTGCCAGGTCCGTTGCTTTTGCAATATCAGTTTCTTGCGCTGCCACTTCGATATTGTTAGCTACTACCTGAGTCGGGTAGTTGACATCTACTCCCATGGCCAAGTTGAAAGCTGACTGTGCGAGTTGGACCCGAGTTTGGGCAGACAATAGTTGCTGATTGAGATTTTCAAATTCCACTTCAATGGTCGTCACATCAAACTGCGGTACAGTACCTTCAGCTCTCTTGGCCTTGATGTTTTCTAGTCGAAGTTTCGCATCATCGACAGCCGCTTGCTGAACTGCTAACTGTCCACTGGATCTTAGCAGGTCATAGTAGGCACTTTTTACCTGCAGAATAAGCTGCTCAGATACCGACAGCATTGATAGATACTGCTGCTGATATTTCATCTTGGCAATATCCGAACTGAACCTTAACTGTTTCGATATGTCTAACGGTAGGGTTAATGATAAGCCTAATGTCGGGTTAAAACTTTCCACCGCTGCGCTTTTTGGACCTTGTACAGTCGCAGCTCCCGAAAGGCTGAATACGGGGTTAAAGCTTGCTGATGACGCATCAACTGATCCCTTTGATGCTTCTATTGAAGCCAAAACGCTGGTGATGTTGGGACTGTTTTGAAATGCCAATTGAATGGCTTGTTCCAACGTGATAGGCTTTTTCAATGCATCTGGAATAGCAGAATCAAAAAGTGATGGCGTATTTACGGTCATCACGGAATCTTTAGCAGCATAACCCGGCGTCTTAATGGCGTCAGTTAACTTCACTGCAGCATGGGGTGGTGCGGGTGTATTAACAACTAACGGTTCAGATTTAACGGTAGATCCGTGTGTTTGCACTGCACCTCCTGCATCAGCAGGACAGATAGGCGGAATCAAGTTATCTAGCTGGTTAGGCTGAACAGTTTGAGCCGATGCTAGTGCACTAAATCCGCATATGCAAGCAGTAAACAGAACGGTCGCTCTGTTGTTTTTTGTTATCATTGTAACCTCCATTATGGGAGCTGTTCTGTAAGCCATCTTTACCCCTTTATAAGGTATGTTGATAGCTGCATTATTATGTTAATAAGCACCAAGGTGCGAAATAACAGGCTGTCTAGGTAGTTGAAATACCGTGTTTAATAAACTCGATGACCACGTCGATATCCTTGTCGGAGGACGTGAAGAAGTCTTTATGGATTTGCATTATTTCCAGTGAGTTCACAATCCCCATTAATAATGTGATTGTTCGATCGACATCGATATTGCGAAGTTCTCCGCAATTAATACCATCCACGATAATTTTGCGTAAAAGTGGAATCACTCTTCCAAAACTTTCATGCACATTCTTGTCAAATGACAGACTATCCTCTAAATGAGCTCGCATAGCTACTTTTGAATGACTAGGCCTGTCGAAGTGAAGTTGCCTCATGAGCTCAAGAAACACGCGTATCTTTTCGATAGTGCTTCCCGGTGAATCAAGTGCGTCTTGTGCGCATATGCGTATGCGTTCTCCGCCTTCAGAAATAATGGATTCATATAACCCATTCTTATCTTTGAAGTAGTAGTATATTAAGGCGCGGGCAACCTCAGCTTTGTCAGAAATATCGCTAATGGTAGTGGCTGCAAATCCCTTATCTGCAAACAACTCTTCAGCCGCAAAGAGAATCCGATTTTTAACTTCGGATGGTTCCGTGTGGCTGTTGGCAGCATCGGTGTGCATAATCCATCTCCTAGTGTTGACTGAGCGTTCAATCATATTATGTCAACTGTTTGAACGCTGTGTCAAC
>CAZFLA010000202.1:0-4747 GCA_964519405.1 uncultured bacterium | reverse complement strand
ACAGCCTGCACCTGTACCAAACACAGGATGAGCTTTGATGAGATTGATGGTGCCCTTCCAAGTCATCACGCGAAATTGGCCGGAATGCTCTTTGACATCCGCTGCCGGCGCCGTTCCTACGCGGTTCCTTAATGGCGCGGTGCACAACACGGCCACAACAGCGGCTAGTACCAAGGCTTGCATCACACGCACACTAACATCGCGGTTCCATAGCTTACTTATGGTCATATACACAAGCCAAACGAGCACGCCAAATGACGCCGCGAGCACTCCAAAACGGCTGCCTGTCAACACCACTGCAGCAATCTGAAGCAGCCAACCGATGATCGCCAGCATTCTGGTGTCTTGGTTCATCTTGCGGGAAATCAAGCTCAAGGTCAAGGGTATTGTGAGGCAAAGATAAGCCGCGAGGATATTGGGTGTTTGAAACGGTCCAAATACGCGCCACTGCGGTGCAGTCCGCACATTGGCCATATATTCCCGAACCGCCGCAAAGGCGACAACGCTGCCGACGACGGCTATTGCCATCATCAACCATTTTTTGGATTTTGCGTTAAGACCAGTTACCAAGACAATGCATAACGCGGCCGATATATACAGGACCCCCTGCCGCAAGGCATCAGCACGATATGGCGACATCACACCGCATACCAGCGTCCAAACACAGAATAACCCAACGAGAGTGGTCATCCAACGCGGCAGACGTTGAGGTTTCAATATGAGCCATGCGATACCGATCAAGCCCAAGCCAACGCCCGCGGCAAGATTAATATCTTTGTTAGCACCGAACAGATTGACGAATAGTTCGCCAACAGAACCCGCTCCGCTCGGTTCCATTGCCACGAACCCACCGATGAAGGGCACTATTAACAACAAACAGCATAGCAGTATAGATACCGCATCTGGCAGAACCACATACGGCTTCACTGGCTTATCAACGGTGTGCGGTACACGCTTGCGGCTCATACTTAATCTATACCTCGATCTGTTTCGGGCGACCTGTTCTTAACCAAATGATGTAGTTTCTTAAAACAAGCAAGTTTGCTCTGGCTTGCAATAAACACCACACGAGCGCGGCAGTGGCTATATTACTCTTGGGGTAGTAGTTCTTTAGGAAGAACAACCAATGGCTTCTATGAAAACACCGAATCATCTTATTGACCGCAAAGTCTGTAGACTTGCCGATGTGGTGCTGCACAGAAGTCATCGGCATATAACGCACATGCCATCCCGCTTGATGTGCCCGCCAGCAGATGTCCACATCCTCGCAATACATAAAGAAGCGCTCATCAAAACCCTGCAGCTTGTCCCAACACTCACGACGCACCACCATAGCGCAGCCCGACACCCAGTCAACATCTTGAATGCTGTCATGGCGAAAATCCAACATTAGGTATGCTTTGAGGTAGCGGTTACGAGGGAATAATCGGCCTAATACCGTGTTGCGAAACAACCCTGCTTCATAAATGGGAAAGCTTCGGCACGACATCTGAAGTGTTCCATCAGGATTAGATACCCGTATCCCTGCGATCCCAGTATCCGCATATTCACCCATCGCATCACAGATCGCCTGTGGGTCGATATCGTCAGCTAAGCTATCTGGGTTGAGAAACATAACCAGCTTACCGCAGCTTGCGGTGACACCAACGTTAGCCCCGGCACCAAACCCGATGTTATGACCTAGCGCAATAAGTTTAATCGATGGGTATTTTTGGCCGATGATATTTACGCTGTTGTCTGAACTCGCGTTATCGACAACGATGACCTCATGTCGATCATCAAGGCGTGGAAGCAGCCCCGAAAGGCAGGCATCTATCGCTTCGCACGAGTTCCAGTTAATAATGACTATACTAAGTTCTATTCGTCGATACCCCTTTAGGTATACGTTGGTCTATTTCTTGCAGCCACACTCGGCTTTTTACAAAGCAACTCGATTTTATCATCAACTCGCATAAGCTTGAGGTAAGGTGATTTGTGTCGGTATTTGTCAACCGAAGGTAATCAATCAGCGATCGATGTGATTCGACGACCATTTTGGGTTTAACCTGTCGCGTGCCTGCGCCTCCAGCATGAAACCCGCTGATCTCCGGTGAATAGTAGATGCTTCCGTGCTGCCACAGACTGCGGCACAACAGAACATCATTGAAGAAGATCGGAAAGCGTTGGTCGAATTTGCCAACCGATACAAACAGCTCTCGCTTAACAGCCAGTAAAGCGCCCATTGGCTGAGGTGCGGTTTGCTCCTTGTGATAGTCGAATGACCGCAGAAAATAGTGGTCACATTTTGGCACCAACCTCGCGATTCCGAGAATCTCTAGAGCCAGACTATTATAGGTTGGAAATCCCCGAACACTCTGCTGCGGCGTTCCGTCAGGGTTCATCAACAAGCCGCTAACAGCCACTGCATGCTGATGCGTATTCACAAAATTCTCAAGCCGTGATAATGCCGTTTTGTCGAGCTCAACATCAGGATTAAGAAACAGCAGCCAGTCAGATTCGGTCATATCAGCACCGATGTTGTTGCCTTGAGCATACCCAAGGTTTTCGGACTGGGCCGATAACAGACATTCAGGAAACTCAGACCGAACCATCTCGGCGCTGCCATCGGCAGAGGCGTTATCAACCACAGCCACCTGAAAAGATGGGGCATTTTGTTGATTCTGCAGGCATCGCAGGCAATTTCGCAGGTAGTTTACCGTATTCCAGTTAACGACCACAATACTTATACGGCTTTTCATACATATATTGTAGCAATTGCTTTGCCCATATGCGCTACACTTAAGGTGTATCTATTGAACCTACCAGGAGGATAAGCATGAAACAAGTCATCAATACCAATAAGGCACCAGAAGCCATCGGGCCGTATTCGCAAGCCATTGAAGTCAACGGAGTGATATATACATCGGGACAAATACCGATCTGCCGAAAAACCGGTGAGATTACAGGAACCAATACTGCTGAGCAAGCACGCCAAGTCATGGAGAACCTCAAGGCAGTGTTGGCTGAGGCAGGAGTTACCTTCGATAATGTTGTGAAGTCAACCATATTTCTGGTCGACCTCGCGGAATTTGCGGCTGTGAATGCAGTCTACAGCCAGTATTTTCCAGAAAACCCACCAGCTCGTTCAACCGTCCAGGTAGCCGCTTTGCCTAAAGGAGCGCTTGTAGAGATAGAAGTCATCGCTGTTAAATAAGGTACAATCATGAAAACCGGTGGGCTGTCCATCGGACATGAAGGAGTAAATATATGGCGGTTTTACCTCCCTATCCAGATTTCAATGAAATAATGGACCTTATAGGTGAAGCAGGACGTCGCCTGGCTGAGATTGAAGCCTCTGAAGGCGCAGCGGGCAATATCAGCGTATATGTCGGATGGCCGCTTGATCCTAGGCGTGTGATGCCATTAACAGAAACCATCGTGCTCCCTGAAGCATTCCCAGAACTGGCGGAAAAGTGCTTCATCGTAAGCGGCAGCGGGCGTCGCCTTCGTGAGATCAAAGATAATCCACCAGCTAACCTTGCTTTCGTGAAAGTTGATGAAGGCGGAAAAACAGCCACCCTATACTCTGCACCAGGTAGGTTGTTTGCCAAGCCCACCAGCGAGTTTAACTCGCACCTAGCGGTGCATCGCGATCAGATTCTGGAAACAAACACTAACTTTCACGCGGTGATCCATGCGCAGCCTGTTCACTTAACGTATCTGTCGCATATCAAGCGGTATCAAGATACCGATTACTTGAATCGGCACATCCTGCGCTGGCAGCCCGAAATGATCGTACAGCTTCCTGAGGGTATCGGACATATCCCCTTCAAACTTCCCGGTTCTGCAGAGCTGATGGCAGCCACTATACAAGGGTTACGCCATCACCGCATCGTGTTGTGGGGCAAGCACGGCGTGATGGCCCGCTCCGATCAGTCAGTCATGCGTGCCTGTGACCGCATTGAGTATGCGGAGATCGGCGCTCGTTATGAATTTATGGATCTGCAGGCAGGCGGTGAAGCAGAAGGCTTAACGGCTGATGACATCAAACGAATATGCTCCGCATTTGATATCAAACAAACTGTCTTCTAAAGATCCCAGCTCATGAGGCAGGGCGGACATGCCAAACATACCGCCCTGCTTCGTTTGACAAAAACCGTGCTCGCAGTTATACTATCGATGGTTATCAGGGGGCAGTAGCTCAGCTGGGAGAGCGCTACATTCGCATTGTAGAGGTCGCGGGTTCGAGCCCCGCTTGCTCCACCATGATTCCATGGTCCCCTATCAACCACCCCCTCTAAACATCACACCAATTATCTCATCAATGATACCTTGCATTATTTTGTGACGGCATATGGAGTATCTCGTGACAAACGCTGTTCCCCATCGTTCTGAAGAGCAGATGATGAGTATGATCATCGAATATGCTCAACAAGACGACCGTATCAGAGCAGTTCTCATGAATGGCTCTCGAGTGAATCCAAACACACCCCGTGATGTATTCCAGGATTACGACATCATCTATGTGGTTCACAACACCAATGAGTTTCGCAATAACATCCATTGGGTTGATGTATTCGGTGATCGTGTCATGATGCAGATGCCAGAGCAGCAGTCTCTTCTGCCGCCTTACGGTGATGGGCACATCACCTACCTGATGCTGTTTACGGACGGAAACCGTATGGATTTATCCCTGTACACAGTAGAGCAATCGAAGCAGATTGCTCGTGAAGATGAAGCCCTCAAAAAAGCCAAGGCGACCGTTGAA
>CAZFLA010000201.1:0-4761 GCA_964519405.1 uncultured bacterium | reverse complement strand
TCCGTTGTGAACCTGATGGAAGAGCACATAGACAGCGTCGATGTGCAAGACAACACACTGGCATTAAGCTTCCGACCTTATGAAATTATCAGCCTGAGGCTGAGATAATGGGCAAATCAGAACAAGGCAACTCGCATGTTGCCTTGTTCTACCAAGGCGCAGCACTACTCTATACACAAGTAATACCTAACGATTGCAAAGGTGTGAGATGATAGAAGGGAAATTGTACAACGCTATTCGATTAAGGCATGGATACTCTAGCGAACTTGATGCTTGCATTAAAAAGGCTTGTAGTTATTGTATTACCAATACTTTTGGAGCCGATGACGAAAAACTGAGGCATCCATTAATGATGCTCGGTCAGATTCAAAGCGGTAAGACTAGAGCGTTTACAGGGTTAATAGCTCTAGCATTTGACAACAAGTTTGACTTGGTATTCATACTGACTAAGAATAGTAAAGCTCTTGTTCAACAGACATTGACTCGTATGAACAGCGAATTCCACGATGCTATCAACAACAATGAAGTTGATGTTAAAAACATCATCAAGATGAGCCACAACTTGTCAGGATACGAACTTGATAAAAAATTAATAGTTGTATCAAAGAAAGAAAAGAACAACTTAAACAAAATCGTCAACTTCATTGAAGACTATTCAATTAACAAGAATAAGAACTGTCTCATCATTGATGACGAAGCTGACACTACCGGCATAGGGTATGGGGTTGATAAACGGACAAATGAGCTGTGGCTTAGAACAATCGCTCAAAAAGTGAATGTAATGCGAGGAAACCTAGATGGCTGCGTGTTTGTACAGGTAACCGCAACCCCATATGCACTCTATCTCCAGCCTGAATTCAACGAAGAAGATGAGCCAAAACCAGTTAAGCCCAAACAAACTATAATCGTACCACCTGGTGAAGGATATGTTGGAGGTAGATACTACTTTATCGACAGCAAAGATGATAATAACCCAGCTCATTATCTATATCATGAAATCGATAGTAAAGAGCATCGTGTTGTTTCACTTCAAAAACGTAAAGGACGAAAGTCACCTATCGATGACCGCAGAGTGATCAAATTCGAGAACATCATCGCACAGGAAACAACACTTCCGACGTTAAAACGAGGTATCGTCAATTTCATCGTAGGTGCAATTGTTCTAAGGCAAGATGACCGTAATGGTCACTACTCATTCGTAATTCATACTGCTACACAAAAAGATTCCCATTCCAGCCTTATGAATGCAGCGAAAGAGATAATAAGGCAAATTAAAACAAGAACCGACACAGCAATATGCAGACAAATTGAGTCGTTAGTATCTGAATCATACGCGGATATAATGAGATCCGTCATAGCATATGGATTTAACATGCCTAATATCGATATTATTAGACACTTGTTTTATGAGGCTATCGATAAGGACTACTGTAGTATAGATATAGTAAACAGCGAGAACGATATCGACATTCTACTGAACCAAGATAGCGGTGAGCTAAAGTTGAGGACACCATTTTCGATTTTCGTTGGAGGCCAAGTACTTGACAGAGGTGTGACCATACCAAAATTGATTGGTTTCTATTATGGGAGAAGCCCTAAAGTCATGCAGCAAGACACAGTATTGCAACATTCACGGATGCTTGGTTATCGTAGTCATCGGCTTTTATCAGTTACTCGATTTTATACGACTGAACAAATACACAATACTATGGAGCTAATTACCGAAGTAGATATGACTCTTCGGAACGACATTATTAACAATAGGATGGGAGACGGTGTTTACTTTATCACATATCAGCCCAGTAATAATCCGAAAAATATCGGTAAGGTTGTTCCTTGTTCACCGGCTAAAATCAAGATATCTGATGTCATATTACTTAAACCACACCGCAGTTTACTTCCTGTTGGATTCACTCCAGTGCAAAAAAAAGAGTATGATGAAATCCATGATTCGATCTTAAAAATACTTAAGCCTTCCATCGGTGCCGGTAATATGTGGGATATGCAATTAGCAATTAAGGAAGCTGAGTGTCTTATACATAAAGCATATGCCACTTTGATTTCTGATGAAAATGCATCACGGTTCTATAAAGAAATCGAGTTTATCACGACCCTTAGGTATATGGTTGGTCTGGGGAACAAAGACTACATACCTGTAGTCGCTAGAATCAACAAAAACAACTCGAAATATCGACAAACAGGTAGGCTTGAAGACTCACCGGCTACTGGAGACTACGAATTAAAACATGCACATGAACTAGCTACCGATACACCAGTGTTACTGTTACTTCAAGAAACAGGTAATGATGATAAATGGCATCATAGACCATTTTGGTGGCCGATATTAGTCGCACCGAGCCGTGTTCCAGTAACTCTATACGCATCGAAAAACCCTTCTGAGCCATGCACAAATCGACCTTCGTGATAGGGCTATATCTTATTAAGGAAACGTGCTCGACTATCATCAGTCTACGGCTGAGATAGTGCCTTCAAAAAAACACCCCCAGCGAAATGCTGGGGGTGTTTTCTTCAGATACTATTTGTGGTTACAGCTCCACGCGTTTGCCGTTCGTTGTGCTCTCGTAACAAGCAAGGATCATGCGAAGGCTGTCGCGGCCATCTTCTGCCGTGCAAATCGCTTCGCGCTTGCCATGCAGCCAGTAAGACAGCGGTTCGGCCAGACCAGGTATACGCTCGCCTTGGGTACGAATGGTGTTCTCCTGGTGCCATGACGGCTCGCCGCCGATGAACCACTTCAAGGACACGCCGCCTTCAGGGCGCAGACCACTGGAAGGGCCGTCACCATAGTTCTGCACGATCATACCTTTTTCGCACAGGATCTCTGTGGTGTTTTCGCCGGTAACACTCACAAAACTGCTGACCACTTCGGCGATGGTGCCGTCAGCATACCGCAGAATGGCGATGCCATTGTCATTCTTCACTTTAGGATTAAGAATGGTGCTCATTTCTGCGGTGATGGAGCTTGGCACGCCAAGCAGCCAGTGCAGGAAGTCCATTGGGTGCGAAGCATCGTCTGCCCAGATGTCACGGTTGAGTTCGGGATCACAATGCCAGGTGTCGGCAAAAGCAGGCCATGTGTGGGTTGATAGGCAGTGACGTCGGCGTGCCATTAAAACCCGTCCGAAATCCTGGGTTGCCAACAGCTCTTTCATCCGCAGGTTTTCTGGGTCTACCCGCATCTGCCAAGCCATTGTGAATTTGGCGTTGTATTTTTTTACAGCTTCTACGATGGCGTCGGCTTGTTCAAGCGTCAGTGCCATAGGCTTTTGAAGGATGACCGCTTTGCCAGCTTCTATGCCCTTCACGCATAGATCAGAGTGGAAAGCTGTCTCACTGGCGACCACTACGGCATCAATAGATTTGTCATTAAGTATTTCATCAAGTTCAGATACACATTGAATCTTAAACTGATCTGCAAATGCTTGGGCACGATCAGCTTGTCGATCCCAACAGCTCACCACCTGGATATCCAGTTCGGGCCTCTGCTGCCATACATTTACATAGGCGTTCACGTGTCCGTGCGCTAATCCGGTAACCGCAACTCGAACCATTGGTTGCCTCCGAAAACGGGTTTGTACTGCACTCAATATAGCACATGCTGGTATTATCGTCCAGTAACCCTTAGCATTGGTGCACTAATCATATTACTATTTCGGCTAGCTTACTCCTTCAATTCCCAAATCAGCACGATATCTCCTGTATAGGTTGGGTTCAAGCTGTCTTCGTATCCGCCGTTATTAAGCAGGTCCTGTCCGAAACTGTAGAACAGCAGCTTCGCTACAGGCATATATTTCGATTGATCGATGTAGTGCATATCTTGACCTGTAAATGGATCTTTTGGCACTTCGCCGATATGCGCATTATGCAAATCCGCAATAGTCGCAGGATAATGCCCATACGCCCGCTGATACTTGATGGTCATGATAAGCAGCTGAGTGAGTGCCGTTTCTGCACGGGTCTCCAGAACGCGTTCATATATCCCCGTGTATACCGGAGTTGCCTGCTTGGCAACTACCGCGTAACTCGGTATCCCCTCGATGACTTTCTTCAGCTTTTTCTGGCGCTTTTCAGCGGACTGGTATGGCTGCTGCGCATCGCTGATGCAGGCATTCATATATTGCATATAATAGCCAGCATCGGAGTATAACCAAGGCTTCCATACGATGCCCTTCAGCCGCAGCCAGAGGCTGGCTGCACCACTCGCTTTTGCGGCATCGCCGGATTTGGCATTAAGTTCCTGGTAGGCTGCAGCTCCTTGGGAGATGATGCTGTTATACAACTGCAGGATGCTCGCGCGGTCGCCCTTCAGCCCATTCAACATTTCTCGCTGATAGTCAGTGTCGTTTAGGGTGTTGTTGACTTCATCAAGCTGCGAATTGGTGAGGTTACATCGCCGCATGATCTCCTGCAGCGCACGATTGGCATTTCGCGTCTGTGACGTAAGCAACAATGTGCTGATCATCGTCGGTTCATTTCGAGTGGCTTTGGCAACTTTCAAGCTAAGCGAAACCAGATCAACAGCCTCCTGCGGCCGACCTTCATCGGCAGCAATCAACGCATGAGCGAGTAATAGCTTCCCCAGATTGCGCATCGGGATGTAGTGAGGAAACGTCGCTTTCCAACCGGCACCCCAGTCGACTGGGAACTGACACTGCGGCATCGCTGCTGCTTGCTTCACGATCGGTATCACTGCAGCGGTGGCTTGAACCATCTTGTGCAGCTCCATGCTGCTGGGAGGTA
>CAZFLA010000200.1:0-4834 GCA_964519405.1 uncultured bacterium | reverse complement strand
AGTTTGACACGATGCTGCTCAGCATCCAACTGATCATGATCGTCAGGAATATGGCCCAGGTCAATCCGACCCGAACACTAGCTCGTCGGACGGTACGCATATCCTACCCCCCTAACTGTGCTGATGGGGAAATCGGAGCATCCTGCTTTGCTGAGTTTTTCGCGAAGCCGATAGACGAGATTGTCTACAAGCCGGAATTCGCCTACGAATTCGTTGCCCCATATCTTTTCGATAAGGTGCTCTCTTGACAGCACGATGCTGGGATTTGTCATCAACGCGGTAAGCATGTCGAACTCCATGGCGGTGAGTTCTACATCAATACCATTTACTGTTACGCGTCGTTCATCGGGATATAAGGCCAGGTTCTGCCACTTGAACGCGGCCGAGTGGAGCTGGCTCCGTCCTTTACGTCGTGCTAACGCCTCTATCCTGGCAACGAGCTCCGACATGTGAAATGGCTTGGTGACATAATCGTCAGCGCCTATCTTCAGAGCCCTTACTTTATCTATTTCACCGTCTTTGGCAGACAGCATCATGATCATGGCATCAGCTTCTTGGCTCATGATTTCACATACTTTCATGCCGTCCAGTTTTGGCATCATGATGTCAAGAATGACCAGATCGGGTTTTTCCTTTCGGTATACATCGAGTGCGGCTTCACCGTCTTCTGCGGTCAACACCTCTAGGCCCTCTGCCTCAAGATACCAGCGCAGACCTTCAATGAGGTCCGCATCGTCATCGACAACTAATATACGCATAGTGACTTCCGTCCTTCTTGCTAGTTTCTAGTTTCATACCTGATTCTAGCATGAGCGACGGGACAGATGCTTCGGTATATCGGCACAAAAACACCAGTAAGTCGGTTTACGAACAAAATACGTTGTGTGTGTGATGTAAATTTCGCCCTCAGATACCGAATTTGCGGCGATGGCGCTTTTGGTATGCCTACACAGGGCCGATCGGTATCACTGCCGGAAAATGCGTTTTTGGGTATCTACACGGAATAAAGAATGGCTTGTGATGATTCTGTGATGCTTGTTGAACGGTATGTCAGTACTATCAAAGTAGAAATATCGAGATGCTCTGAAAACCATGAATTTGGGTTTCAGATAAATCGCCTAGGTAGCAATGGGAGGTACCCATGAGCCGATCAATACCGTCACCTTACGCCAGTCTAGCTTATGCAGCAGCATTTACTTTCGCTGCGTGTGCAGTCATGGCTCAACCCTTAACGCTAGATCAATGTGTTCAGATCGCCATGCAGTCGAACACAGATGTGATCAGCGCCGGGAACAGCGTAAAAATATCAAAAAGCAAATCGAGTGCAGCGATGGCAGACTACATGCCGCAGTTGACTGCACAGGGCACAGTATTCACCGGATCAACTGGTGTGTTAGGGGCCGCCTCATCATCAGACGCAGCTTTGGCTGCATCGATCAATATATATGATGGTGGTTTCCGCGAAGAACGGGTCATCCAAGCTAGGCATGGGGTCACACTGAATGCAGCAGAACTGACCAGAACACGCCAGACCGTTGAGTATACAGTTAGCAAGAACTACTTTGAACTGCTCAGAGCACGCGAGCTGGCCGAGGTCGCAAAGTCCAACGTGAGTTATAATGAGGCCTTACAGGCACAGATATTGGCGAAGGCTAATGAGGGTGCTGCCGCTGATGTGGATGTTCTTCCTATTGACGCTCAAGCAGCCAGCGCACGCGTCTCGTTGTTGTCGGCAAATAACAGCATCAAGACCGCTGCGATCACTTTGCAAAACTCAATGGGGCTGTCTTCACAGTCGGATTTTAACATCGCCCCGGTAGGTGACCTGAGCATCAAGGTGCCGGAAAAGCTTGAAGCTTGCACCGACACTGCGCTTGCACAAAGACCCGAGCTGACCGCACTGGCCGCCGCCGCTGCGCAAAACAAATCTACCGTTCGTGAAGCAAAACTTTCAATGCTTCCAATACCGACCATAACTGGCACTTACCAGTCACAGATCACTGGCGACAACACAATGGATGGCGGCACAATCCTTGGAAAAGTATCCTTGAACATATTTGATGGCGGCAGTAATCAAGAAGCTTATAAACAAGCTCAACTTGGTTACAACAACAGCGTGCTTCAGCTTGAGCAGCAAAAGCGTGACATACGCGCTGAAGTGGAGCAGTCATACCTTACGCTGGTCACCTCACAGCAGGCTATTGATGCAGCTCAGCTTAGCCTTAAATCCGCGCAGCGAAACTATGATGCTCAGAAGGATCGCTACGATCAAGGTGTTGGCACTACGCTTGATTTGGTGAACGCAGAAACGCAGCTTGTATCTGCTCAGAGCGCATATGTACAGGCTAGATATGATTTCTACATCGCTTCCATCCAACTGAGTTATGTCACTGGGGAACTAGGAGCAGGAGAGAGCAATGAAAAACAAAAAAGTTAAGCGTATTGCAGCCATTGTGTTGATCTTGGTGGTGCTGATAGTTGGAAGCACTATCGTGAAAAACCGCAGAGCGGCTGCCGAGAAACCTCAGCTTCAAACTGATACAGTGAAGCGCGACACCATCGTGTCGTCGGTATCTGGAAACGGAGTTTTGGAACCACTGACCACTGTTGAAGTGAAATCCAACGTGGGTGGAACAGTCATACAGATGACGGTTGACGAAGGCGATTATGTGAAGGCCGGGCAGCTGATTGCTAAAATCGATCCTGCTGATACCGTGTCACAGCTAGACCAGGCCAAAGCCGACAATGTGAGTTCTGCTTCTAAAGTCAGACAGTCAGCCCAGGCTTATAAGCTGCAGGGCGATCAAACACAAGCAAATGTGGAGTCTGCACAACAAGCGCTAATAACAGCCAAACAGAAGCTGGCTCAAGCGGAGCAGCAAGCCAGAATTCAACCAAAACTGACGTCTGAAAGTATCAAGCAAGCAAAGCTGTCACTGGACACGGCACAATCTGATTTACGCCAGGTAAAAACCGTGACTATACCGCAATTGACGTCAAACGCGCAGTCGAACTACAACCAAGCTAAAGCCTCTTTTGAGGAAGCGGAAAAGAACCTACAACGGCAGAAGGCGTTGCTGACCAAGGGGTTTGTGTCACGCAGCACTGTTGACAGCGCAGAGAGCCAGTATAGCTCAGCGAAAGCAGCGATGGAGATAGCGAACAGCAAACTCGATACAGTCAATGTAGATGCTGCTGAGCAGCAACGATCAGCTCAGGCGAAAGTAGACTCTGCGGCATCTGCGCTGGAGTCTGCTAAGATTAACAGTATTCAAGACGACCTCAAACGGCGCGATCTCATTTCCGCTCAAGCATCTGTAAAACAAGCTCAAGCGACATTAGCTTCCGCGAAAGCTGATCAGCTCAATGTCATGATGAAGAGCGAAGATATGGTGCAGGCCAAGTCGTCGTTGGTGCGTTCGGAAGCCACGGTTCGCAACGCTCAAACACAGGTAGGATACACGACCATTTTGGCTCCGACTTCCGGCGTTATCGTGAAGAAGTATGCGGAAGCAGGATCCATGGTCACTGCAGGTAAGGCATCTTTCTCAGGAACTGGATCGGGCGTAACCATTGTTGATATAGCAGACACCAGCCGAATGCAGGTTGTGGTGGATGTGGATGAGACTGATGTTGGCAAAATCACCATCGGTCAACAGGTTGATGTCACGGTAGACGCATATCCAAATGAGCTCTTTGCCGGTAAAGTTACGAAGATCGCTCCTGCGGCAGAGACTACGCAGAACGTGACAACAATCCCCGTCACAGTAGAGATCGAGCAGCATGATTCGCGCTTGAAGTCTCAGATGAATGCCACTTGCGATTTCATCATCGCCAAAAAAGACGATGTGCTGTGTGTGTCGCTTGATGCTGTTACCGAAACCGACAATGGCTCAGAAGTGATGGTTCTTGAGAATGGTAAGCAAGTCGCTCGCAAGGTGGAAATTGGCTTAAGCGGCGATGAATACTGCGAAGTTAAATCCGGCTTAAAAGAGGGCGATGTTGTGGTCATCCCAGAAGACGATACCACGAAGAACAAGAGCCAGAACAGAGGCCCTGGCGGACCTCCAATGTAGGGTAGGGGGTGCATGATGATTAAGACAACGAATCTCACGAAAACATATGGAGCTGGTGACAATACAGTTCAAGCCTTAAAAGGCGCAACGATCACTGTAGAGCAAGGCGAATTCGTAGCGATCATGGGGCCCTCGGGTTCTGGCAAGTCGACGTTTATGAACATCATTGGCTGCCTCGATCGACCTACAGTAGGGTCATACAGCCTCGAAGGTGTAGAGGTCGCGGGCATGGATGACGACGAATTGGCCGCGATCAGAAACCGAAAAATCGGGTTCGTCTTTCAGACCTTTAACCTGATCCCGAGGCGGTCGGCAATACGTCAGGTGATGCTGCCATTGATGTATAACCCGCTGTCGAAGGACAACGAAGAACGTGCCAAAGAAGCGTTAAAGCGAGTAGGGCTTGAAAAGCGAATGTATCACAAGCCCAACGAGCTATCAGGCGGTCAGCAGCAGCGTGTTGCCATCGCTCGAGCGTTAGTGACCGACCCTGTGATCATCATGGGTGATGAGCCCACTGGTAACCTGGATACCCGAACAAGTGAGGAGATCATGGTGATTTTTCAGGAGCTGCACAGGGAAGGCAAGACCGTAGTGATGGTCACCCATGAAGAAGACATCGCGCAGCACGCAACGCGAATCATCAGGTTCCGTGACGGCCACCTTGTGTCTGACGAACCCGTGATAGGGCGAATAGATGCTCGTGAAGCTCTTGAAGCGCTGCCTAAAGCGGAGGAAACATCATGAACATCAAAGAA
>CAZFLA010000199.1:1617-4838 GCA_964519405.1 uncultured bacterium | reverse complement strand
AAACGACTTAGCAAGCTCAGGCGTCTTCTTGTATCGCTCCCCGCTGCCGTCAGGCCCGTGCGACAAGAAACACTCGAAGCCGTCGCGCATTTTGGTCGTAAACCCCATATAGTAGGAACCGCCTCCGCAGCCTGGGTTTTGACTGTCTATGACCAGAGGTCTTCCTTCCCGGACCATTCGCATTTTGCTGATGCAGCAGACATGCGCCTGCTGTTTCGGCCATGTATAACCATCGCTGAGGGGTTCGTCAGCATAGTAAACCGCTATCGGTGCTTCAGTTAGGCCTAATGACTCGGTCATCAGTTTGTTTGCTTCGATATGTGACATATGGATCCTCCTTATGAATGATCACGATAGTCTTCCGACGGTGCACATCTATGTGAGTTTAAATAATCGAGTTTGCCCTACCCTAAATGGCACCTTCAAACTACCGCCGCTTCCCTGCCAATTTGTAAATAAATCAGTCGCTTTGGCAGGCAGGCGAAGGGTTATCTCCGCTTCGCCGTCTACTGGTGCCGTCACCGCGAGGAGCTGCTTACTCGCATGAACTGAGTATCCCTCTGGGGCATACAGGTGAACATCGGCAGCCTTGAACTGACTGCGCTGCCATTCACTATTAGTCGGTGCAGAGCCCACCCAGGTTAACTTCCCGCCATTCGGCAAAGCACGAACAGCGCTGGCAAAACAGCCGTCCAGATAGGCCCATTCACCTTGGTTAGGCACTTCTGCGCGAGGTTTGTAGTTGCCTTGAGGCAGCACTTCCAGTTGATTGCTCTTGATAGCAGCAACAAGCACCTCTTCATCCCTCAGCTTAATGGGTAAGCCAAACAGCTCCGCAGGCCGTTCTTTTAGCCATTTACCTGTAGCGGAATCTACCAACCCGATTGGACCCAGCGCCAGCACATGCACGCGGCCTCGGCTCATTAACCGGCGCAAGGCATTTAATGTTGCTGCATCGGCGCTGATCCCACTAGCCACAACAACATACTTGATGCGTTCCGGCAGTTTATCTGCATCGGAAAGCAGATATGTCTCAATGGGTGCACCCGTAAGGTTCAGCGTGTGGACCATCATGCGGTGCGTCTCCCACAACCAGTTAGGGCTGAGGGTAGACACGCTCATGCTGCGGTCGTCAACCAGCATGGCGACTTCAGATACGCTGGTTCTATCGAGCTCCACCGCCCCGTATGTGATGCGGGCGTTCTGCGCAAAGGAGTTCATCAATAAACTATCGTGGTGCCAACTGCAAGCTAAACCGAACTTGTGCTCAAGGTAGCCTTCGGTTGCGGCCGCAGCAGCCACGCGCTGGTGCATGTCAATGGCACCTAATCGAGGGTTTTCATGGTTATACTCGGTATACCATCCACCAGGATGCCTCCAGCTAAACAGGTCATTCTCCATCATATGGATCTTGCCAGCCAGTGTATAGCTGGCATCTGCTTCACCGCTGGTCACCGACCCGCGGGCATATGTGCGTGATGACAACAATGGGATACCTGCGATGGAGTCTATATCGGGACTATCCAGCAACTGCCGCACCCCAAAGTGACCTGAGGTATACTGGCGGGCCTCACCAGCCAACTGTATAAGATATCCATATAGGGTAGCGACAAGCAACTTTCGATCGGTAAACTTCTTCGCAGCTTTGCTGAAATGCACGATCACCTCTGCAGTGATGTCCGACATAAACTGAGCCGTGGCTGCGCTCCACCGGCCATCATCTGTGTTAGGCTGGATGACATCTTTGCTTGCCACACGGGCATCTGGCGGGGCGATGGTATCAGGCAGGTCATTTCGGTGGTTCTGCTGTTTCCATTTGCGCCATGCATTATTAAACGGAAGGCTGTAGTCTGCTAAAGCACTGTCATTACAACCCCATGCAAACCATTCCTCAGTGACCTCTGCACTGAGGAACACGCCGACCAGGCGGTCGGCCCATGGCGCGGTGCGGCACTCTTCAAGAAGCCGTCGCAGCATGTCGGTCTGATACTCAATCCATGCCTTACTGGCGATGCTGATGGCAGCGGTGCCTGTCTCTTCCCACTCCGTCATATGCCCCATCAAGCTAACGATCGCCCGTTCCTTTTCGTATTGCTGCACCCAATATGGCGGAGGAGTCAGCGATATGCGCAGCATCACCATAGAATCTGGAGAGGTCTGCAGACAAAATCCCACACGTTCGTGCAGTTGTCCGTAGTCATACTCGCCTGGTAACGGATTGGTAGGATACGCTACTTGGTGGTGCAGATGCTGCCCTGCAGCTACAGGTACAATAAACATCCTGCATCCCCTGCGGCCAAACTGCCTGACTGGCCCTGGCTGGAAATCGTAGGAGGCCCATCCTTGCCACTGAATGGGTTTACCGTTGCGAAATGCCACATTACGGCCGTTGTATTTACGCACACTCATCTGAGCATAACCAGGGCGTCGCGTGTTACGCACCTCAACAGCATGGCTGCCTTGGCTGACATGGTAACCGTCACCGCATATAACTGCCTGGTATTTACCACTTTTCAGCCATTCGGGCACATCTAGGCTTATCTCACGGCCAGACCTTAACATAAGCAGTTGATGCTCGTCGAACATCACTCTCCAGTTTGTGTAATCACCCAAACGCCACTCCAGGCTTAGTTCGGTTGGCCACTGCCCGGACATCTGCAGCTTCATCTTCCATGGTTTTCCTGCCGTCACTATGTCATCAGCAGTAAATGATGTCACTTTAACGTCACGGGTGTTTGGGTAAGTGATGACAAGATCGCGCAACTGGAGGTGATACTGCTTGCCAAGCTGCGACCCCGCAGCCATGATGACCATACGTGACAGCGGCATCACAGGAGTAGATGGGTCGTGTGTATCAGCGTTCGTGATAAGCCGCATGTCATACTCGCACAGGCAGGTTTCACCAGGCTTGATGTCCACAGCCTGCGCTATTTGGTGGCGTTTGCCTGTAAAGTGGTCAACAGCCTCCCAGCTCAGTTCATCAAAGGCTAGATGCAAATGCATCGTGTCGTTGCCCATATTTGTGGCTGTGAAGCTGATTTTCTTGGGCAGATGCCGAAGCCAACGGCCATCTATGCTGAGCATCGGCAGGATGGTGGTCGCCATCTCATATTTCCATTCGGTATACGGATCTTTTGGCAGTCCCTCCAAGCACAGTGATACATTCTTGTATAGCTCTTTGCGCTGCAGCACACCAACGTCAATGCTGCATCCAACAAGCG
>CAZFLA010000199.1:0-1607 GCA_964519405.1 uncultured bacterium | reverse complement strand
GGATAGTATGGATATGTCAATGACTCTGTAATCATCAGGGCGATCTCTCCGATTTTTCTATGGGCATCTCGTGTAGACATTAAAATCTCAGTATTATAGTTTTCGCTATGAAATTCGGATATCCCTTTCATATCTGTGTATTCACCAAGAAGTTAGGTGGATTCCACTGTGGACTGCACGGGAATGAGCAAAACACAGGTAGACTAATGGCAGATATCGCTTTGGAGGTGTTATATGATCGTCTCTGTAACAAACGGGCATGGGCCGAAACTGCGTGATATTGACCCGTCGGAAAGTAATGGGGAGAAGCGTGCAGAAGCTGAAGCCAAAACGGCTGAGTATGGCGCGCAATTGACGGAATTGAACGAGCTAATGTATGCCTCCGATTCAAACGGAGTGTTGATTGTTCTGCAAGGAATGGATACAAGCGGCAAGGATGGCACCATCAGGTGCCTGTTGAACTACGCGAACGCTCAGAGCACGAAGGTGGTGCCGTTCAAGGCCCCCACACCTCAAGAGCTAGCGCATGACTTCCTTTGGCGCATACACATTCAAGCCCCTACGCGTGGGCAGATAACCATCTTCAACCGCAGCCATTACGAAGATGTGCTCATCGCGCGTGTTCACCATCTTGCTGACGCTGACACCATTGAACACCGATACAAACATATAAAGTCATTTGAAAACTTCCTTGTCGACAGCGGTGTGATTATCATGAAGTTCTTCCTGCACATCAGCAAAGATGAGCAGAAAGAACGGCTGTTGGACAGGGAAAAAGAGCCTGGCAAAGGCTGGAAACTCAACGCCGCCGACTGGGAAGAGCGCAAATTCTGGGACGATTACCAACGTGCCTACGAAATCGCCATAGACCAGTGCAGCAGTGCAGATGCGCCGTGGCACATCATACCCGCAGACCGTAAATGGTACCGCAACTACTGCATCATGAAGACCATTGTAGAGACGCTGCAGCCACACAGTCATCAGTGGTGGAAGCTGCTGGATGAACGCGGGAAGCAAGCGTTAGCGGAACTAGAAGCTTATAGGAAACAACACAGCCTAGAGAACGCATAACGACCATGCCGGCAAGCCGCACAAGGCTTGTCGGCTACTCGTTCGCTTTCCCTGTGATATTATCTATATCTATTCTTAGCACTGCTGTTTTGCCCTCTGAGGCTTGCGCATAGCGCTGTCCTGCGTCCACCTCGTCGGCATCAGCGGCGTATTTATGCACCAACGCCATCAACCCCGTCTGTTTTTCGGTGGGGTCTGTCACCTCATAAACACGTCCAAAAGCCATCACGCTGGAATACTGCATGGTAAACCGCTTTGACACAACTTCAGCTTCGCCAACCACACAAAATGACACCCTGTTGTCTTTACGGATCAAATCCAGTTTTTTACCATCTACCGCGCAGTGAAGGTAGATACTACAACCCAGCATGGCATAACTCATGGGCACGGCGTATCCGCAGCCCTCGGCATTGTTGATCGCTAACGTGCCGTATGACGCCTGCTTGAGTATCTGAAGTGACCGTTCATCGCTGAGTTTCCGATCTTCACGCCGCATTTCGCTTTCCATATGCGCCTCCTGTTTTTATTTAGTATAA
>CAZFLA010000198.1:0-4888 GCA_964519405.1 uncultured bacterium | reverse complement strand
CGCTTGCTGCAGGGTAAGCGAGCCTGCGATACGCTGTTCCATCAACGTCACCAGCTTGCCCATCAGGTTATCGGCTCCAAGGCTGATCATACGCTGAGCGATGATATAGTCCACAAGGATTTTAAAGAGGCCCAGAATGTGGTCGATTTGTTCTTGAGGAACATATGGCAGCTCGTGGAATGCGGATTCAACAGAGTTTCGCACATCGCTTGCATCTGCATCGCGTGAGACCCACTGCGGCATCAGCTCGCTGCTGCGGAACTGCCCGATGAATACTGTTCCCAATAGTTGCTGTTGATGGTAGATAGGTATGATGGCTTCCATTAATCCTGCATGGCACTGGTAACACACCAAGCTGCGCGTCTCCGCGGCTTCCTGGCGTTTCGCTTCGTCTTGTGCAAAGCATGTTTGTTTTCCATATAGGTGGCGCCGCATTAAACGGCAATAGACCGAGTCTGGTCTATTCTGACCAACCGTCAGCATATGACCGGATGCATCGAAAAAGAGGATGCGAATATTGAAACATGCACTGAAGTGATCAAACACCCCTTGAACTTCCGGGCCCAAGATAACGCGTAGTTGGTATGACATATCTGCCTCCATCATTACCATATATCAAGCTTGTGGGTGATTGCAAGAAAGTCCACGGTATTTGCGTGTTTAGGTGTGCAGATAGCGTCTGATTGTGGAATATTATAGTACATGAAGTATTCGAGGTGAAAAATGCCGCTTGTATATAAACGTGATGCCGTTATGGGCATCTATGCCGATGCTGCAAAGAAGGGCTGGGTCGTTCCTACCTTCTGCGCGGAAAACTTGACGACTATGGAAGCCATACTTGCCGCAACCGATGAGTATGGTCGGCAGATTGGGCAACCGAATCTGCCAATTACCATTGCTATAACAAATCTGTATAGCCACCGTTCCCAGACAACGCACTACACCCACACTCGCAACTGGAAGATGGGTCTGAAGCTGTTCTTGGCTGACCTTCAGGTGTTGACTGGTGAGGATTCGCCGTACAGCCACTTAAACGTGATGTCGCATCTTGACCATGTTCAGCATGATGATGATGTGGAACTGTTGACCTGGGATATGGAGCAGTTTAGCTCCATTATGTATGATGCTTCTGCGCTGCCGCTTGATGCTAACGCTGAGAAGACCGCTGCGTTCGTGAAACAGCATGGTCATGAGATCGTCATCGAAGGCGCTTGTGATGAGATCGTAGATGCAGGCGGGTCGGAAGCCTGTCACCTAACCTCACCCGATAATGCGGAGAAATACCACAAAGTAACCGGGTGCGACTTCCTGGTGTGCAACTTAGGAACAGAGCATCGTGCCAGCAGCACTGAGCTGACATATCATGGCGATATCGCACGGGAGATATCAAAACGTGTTGGACCGCGTTTAGTGCTGCATGGCTGCTCATCTGTGCCGCCAAGCCAAGTCGCCGACTTGATGAACGATGGTGTGTGTAAAGTGAACATCTGGACGGCTCTGGAACGCGACAGCTGCCCAGCCCTCCTAGAAGATATGTGCCGTAATGCGGCAAAAGTGGCGGGAGCGAAAGCCGCGCAACGAATGAAAACTGAAGGCCTGCTTGGTGCAGTCTCTGATGTTGATAGTAAAGCGAACTTAGGATACTTCACGACAAGCTATCGTCAGCAGGTTGTATTCGAAGAGATGAAGAAGATAGTACATGACTATCTAGCGCTTTGGTACCGGTAAGCTCGATAACTCTGTGATCTAATACGAATACCCAATGAGGTGACAAACTGATGAACCGCAAGTTGACATTTGCCCTGTATTTCGGAAACAGAGGCTTCTTCCCAGCTAGCCTAATTGCTAGTGCGCGTGATGAAATGACCGCCGCTGTAACAAAACAAGGTCACGATGTGCTGATCATGGATGAAACAGCAACACGATATGGAGCTGTGGAGACCCGACAAGAGGGTGAGACATATGCCGCTTGGTTGGCATCGCACCGTGGCGAGTATCAAGGTGTGATCCTGTGCCTGCCAAACTTCGGTGACGAAAACGGCGCCATGGCTGCGTTGAAACATGCCGGAGTGCCTATCTTGCTGCAGGCATACCCAGATGAAATGGACAAGATGAGCCCTGAGCTGCGTCGTGACTCTTTCTGCGGAAAGTTCAGCATCATGGATGTCTTTTATCAAAACCGCATTGCTTTCACCACATTCAAACCGCATGTATCGCACCCAAGCAGCAATGTGTTCGCTCAGCAGCTAGCGGATTTCGCCAGCGTCTGCCGCGTCGTTGATTCGATGAAGGGCCTGCGCGTGGGTATGATCGGTGGACGTGTAACCCCATTCAAGACGGTCCGTGCAGATGAGGTGACCCTCCAGCGACACAACATTACAGTTGAAACATATGATATGGCCGATGTCATCGCTCGGGCTAAGGCAATCGCTGATGATGACAAGAAGCTGGCTGATAAGATGGCTGCGCTGAAGAGTTATACCGGTTTTCAACACGTGCCTGCGCAAAACTTCGCGAACATCGCCCGCCTCGCTGTGATTCTGGACGCTATCGCAGAGGAAGACAATCTGCAGGCAATGGCAGTGCGCTGCTGGCTGGAACTGCAGAAGGAAATGGGCATCAGCCCGTGCGTATTGCTCAGCGAGATGAACGACCGTGGTATGGTTGCCGCTTGCGAGAGCGATGTAGCCAACGCAGTGGCAATGTATGCGCTGCAGGAAGCAAGCAATTCTCCGACAGCATTGCTTGACTGGAATAATAACTACAACGACGATGAAAACAAGTGCATCGTGTTCCACTGCGGTCCGGTTCCGCAGAGCTTGATGGCTGGCAAGGGTGATGTCACCGATCACTCCATCCTTATGACGACAGTAGGCCCAGGCTGTTCATATGGCTGCAACACCGGACGCATCAAGCCCATGGACGTCACCTACAGCGGTCTGTTGACTGAAGACGGCAAAGTGAAGGTATATGTTGGTGAGGGTAAGATCACCGCAGACAAGATAGCGCCGAACTTCTTTGGATGCGCTGGTGTACTTGAAGTGGATGGTCTGCAGGATGTTCTTTATACCATCGGTTACCAGGGACACCGACACCATGTTGCTATGACCGCAGTCGTGGAAGCGCTAACACGGTATCTCGGCTTTGAGGTTACCACGGTATGAGCCTACTCGGCATTGATGTCGGGACTACTCGGTGTAAAGCATCGGCCTTCAGTTTAGAAGGCCGATGCTTGGCTTCAGCCTCACGGGAGTATCCAACGGTCATCCCGAAACCCGGTTGGGCCGAAATTGACAGCCAAGTAGTGCTGGATGATTTATGGCAGGTGATTGCTGAGGTCGCTCAGCACACGAAGGCCGATCCGATTACCGCACTCTGTGTGAGCTCAATGGGCGAGACCGTGACGCCGATTGATGCCTCGGGGCAAATCCTGGATCGATGTATTTTGTCTTCAGATATCCGTGGAGAGGAATACGCCAACCAGCTTGAAGAGACGATGGGGCTAGATGCATTCTATCGCATTAACCCGAATTTCCCAGGCAGCAACTACTCCATGCCAAAGATGCGTTGGCTGCAGGATAATCGCCCTGATGTCTTCAATAAAACTCACAAGTTCCTACTAATGGGCGACTTGGTGATGTATATGCTGGGCTGTGAACCGACAACCAGCACATCACATGCCAACCGCACCCTTCTGTTTGATATCGTGAAGGAAGATTGGAGCGATGAGCTGTTAGCCGCAACCGGTATCTCACGGCAGATGCTGCCGCGAGTGCTGCCAGGCGGTGCGATTGCTGGAGAAGTCAGTGACTTGATGGCTGATCGGCTTGGTCTACCGCATGGGGTGAAAGTGGTAGTCGGCGGACATGATCAGTGCTGCTGCAGTTTGGGAGCAGGCATCACGTCAGGTGGACGCTCTGTGACGGGTATCGGCACCTATGAGTGCATCACCCCTACATACCAGGGATTGCCCGATATGAAGCAGATGATGCAGCTTGGGTTAAATATTGAGCATCATACGCTGCCTGGTTTATATGTATCCTTTATATACAACCAGGGTGGGGCATTGATGCGTTGGTTCCGCGATACATTCGCTCCTGAGCTTGCAGCCAACGGGGTAGATGTCTATGGCGAACTCGGTAAGAAAGTGCCCAGCGAACCCACTGACCTCATGGTGCTGCCGTATTTTGATGTCACACCGTATCCTCACTTCGTTCCTGATGCGGAGGGTGCCATCGTAGGCCTTAAGATGAACACCACCCGCGAAGAGATCATGAAAGCGGTGATGGAAGGTGAGACTTACTGGTTCGCCGAGCGTATGCAGCCGTTATTCGATACAGGTATGGACACCACCGAGTTTGTAGCGAACGGTGGAGGCGCTAACAACGACGTGTGGATGCAGCTTAAGGCAGACATCATGGGCGTGCCGTTTGTGCGGCTTCAGAACACCGAAGCGGGCACACTGGGAGCCGCCATGCTAGCGGGATTAGGCAGCGGTGTATTTACAGACGCTGCTCAGCTTGCTGAAATGTGGGTCAAACGCGGGCGAGTATTTGAACCTGACAGCCGCAGACACGAGATATACAAACAGCGAGCTACGAAATACCGTCACTTAGTGAAGGTGTTAGTGCCTGAAAATTAGTAAAACCATACAAACGAGTAGTCACTGCTGGAGCACCATCAGTGGCTACTCGTTTTTTTGTATGTCGGCACATTGAATTAAAGAAATTTTCAATTTGTGCTCCAAACCCCTTGACACTTCTTCTCAGCTCAGTTATAATTCTTTGTGGTGATCCCCGATAGCTCAATTGGCAGAGCGGCTGGCTGTTAACCAGTAGGTTCCTGGTTCGAGTCCAGGTCGGGGAGCCAGAGTTGACTATCGGCATAA
>CAZFLA010000197.1:0-4904 GCA_964519405.1 uncultured bacterium | reverse complement strand
GTGCTGGGCAGCCAACCTCTTTTGAAATGGTTGTAGCCCATCGGCCCTGGATATAGCCGCGTACGATCACTAATGTTAAGCTTGCGGAGGTATGATGTCCAGTGATCGTATTTCGATGTCAGATAATATACCCTTCGTTTATCATCGAAGATGAAGTATCCATTGGCACCGACACCGATTACCGCGCTATCTAGATAGCGATATCCGTATATATCAAAAGGATACATTTTAGGTTCAGATACCTGGTCATATTGATGAACGTATTTACCTGACACTGACACTATGCCGTTGACCATGGATGTCGAAGGAGTAACGGTATAACGACCGTCACTGTATTTGAGGCTGACACCGCATCGAGGATCTTCTTGAATTCTTTGAGCATAAACAATTGCCAAACCTGCACTCATCCATATTAGGATGGAAGTTATATACACGGTGCCCACGGTAATAAGCGCCATAGTTAAGACCAAAACGACAGATTTCCACTTCATAATATTGCCCTACTTGTATACCTTTGCACATCGCTAGAAGGAACCTGACCTACTTTTTTATCCGGCGTTTGACATCAAGTGTTATGATATTATACATGGCAGTCATGTTTCCTTCCGTTTTTTTGTGAGGATCTAGCCGACCTCACCTACACCACAAACGCACATGCAGCACACCCGCCTGTGCAAAGAAATCCGTTCTCGTTTTCAATAGCTGCATTCAGTTTACCCATGGGCGTTCGCTAATGTCAAGCTTTTCACACCGAACATACCGTCGCACCCTATGATGAAGGGAACACACGGGTATAAACGAGAACGCAGGCGCCAATTTCCACGTGTGGTGTGCGCTAGCCAGCGTATAACAGGTATTTATATTACAATGTAATATGTGAGTACAACGACTGAATATACCAAACTCGCTCAGACCACTCAGCGATATGATGAGCAGATACTTGACCTATCTGCCTATGATTACCATCTGCCAGAAGAGCGCATCGCGCAGAGCCCCATTGAGCCGCGTGACAGCTCCAAACTGCTTGTTGTGGACCCCAGCACAGGGCAACTAACCGACCTCATATTCCACCAGATAACCTCTCTGTTAAAACCTGGCGACACGATGGTGATGAATAACACCCGCGTAACCGCTCGCCGGCTGTTCGGCAAACGCCCGACCGGGGGCAAGGTCGAAGTTGTGATGATTCAACAGCTCAACCCATCCGACTGGCTTTGCATTGTGAAGCCGGGTAAAAGGCTAATGCCAGGCGCTGAAGTGGAGCTTGAGGACGGCATCAACGCGGTGGTGACAGAGCATCAACCCCGAGGTTTGCGGGTGCTGCGATTTGCGGACCCCGAGCAGCTAACAAGCTCCAAGCACGGTGTGATTCCGCTTCCGCCGTATATACACCTGCCACTGCCTAATGAAGAGCGTTACCAAACGGTCTACTCCCAAAAACCGGGCAGCGCGGCGGCACCAACGGCAGGTTTGCATTTCACCCCGCAGCTTTTGCAGAGCATAAAGCAGTTAGGTGTGAACATCGCCCATGTTACGCTGGATGTCGGTTTAGGCACATTCCATCCGCCGGATCCGGAAATGATGCGTGAATCGCGTTTGCATCGCGAACATATCACTGTTAGTCAGGAAACAGCCGATGTCATCAACAACACAACGGGCCGCATCATCTGCGTCGGAACCACATCAATCCGCGCGGTTGAATCGGCGTCTGTTGCGCCGCGGCACATAGAACCGTTCCAGGGCGAAACCGAGATATTCATCGCTCCTGGTTACGAGTTCAAGATCGCAGAAGTGATGTTGACGAATTTCCATGTTCCAGCCAGCACGCCATTGTTTATGACTTGCGCTTTCGGCGGCCGAGAGTGTATCCTAAACGCATACCAACATGCGTTAGCCGATACATATCGGTTTTTGAGTTTCGGCGACGCCATGTTCATCACGTGCAGAGGGCACTAATATGGCGTTACAACGCTATGACTACTGGGTAGATCAACTTGAGCGGCAATACGGTATCGGTGATACTGTGGTTGGTCTGCCAAAGCCGCTTCAGCCGACATCTAGTAAGAAGAAGCAGAACCTAACCAGCAAACATGCATCTTACCGACGGGCGCCTTATACCCGCCACATGCAGCCTGGCTCGGTGCCATCGCTGGATACCGGTATACTGCCTCGGCACATCGTGCTGCTGGCGAATCTGCCGGAAGAGTCCGATGAAGTGGCATCCAGCTATTACAAGCGTAACCATGAAACCCGCAAAGAGATGCTGGAACGCCTGCTCAACCCGGTATTAAGCCTTGAAGAGGCTGCACGGCTGCTTGGCGTTTGCCCTGCCTCGGTTCGCCGATACACAGACAGAGGGCTATTAACGCACCATCGCACTGAGGGCAATCAGCGTCGGTTTCATCTGGCCGATGTCGTGGCCTTTATCCAGACCCGAGATCAGGCAGAGGACAATAACTAGACATGCATATCGCCATGTTTTCGGAAAGCTACCCACCTGTTACCAATGGGGTAGCTGTGAGTATCACCACACTAAAAGATCAGCTTGAGGCACGCGGCCATCGAGTGACGGTCATCACCACTCGGCACGCGAAATACAACTCCAAGCATGGCGAACTGCGGGTTCCTTCCTTCCGCCTTCCGTACTGGCCGGAATACTCTTTACCCATCGGCACCATTTTCGGCCGGCTGGATCGATTCTTCGCGGTGGAAAAGGTGGATATCATCCACTCGCATATACCATTCATATTAGGATGGTCAGCCACGCGTCTGAGTAAAATGCACCATATCCCTATGGTGGGGCATTACCACACGCTTTACGATCATTACCTGCATTACGCGCCATTTCCGCAGAAAAAGATACTCTACCGGGCACTGGCGAAACACATATGCGGGTTCTATGGTCATTGCAGGCAAATCATCACCCCGTCGCAGTTCTCAAAACAACGGCTCAGCTCGTTCGGTGTCGATCCTGACAAAATCAACGTCATCCCTACCGGGTATACTGAGGAACCCAACATTATCCCTAAGGATGACGCGCGGCTGCTTTACCATATTGAGCCGCATCAGCGAGCGCTGCTGTTTGTGGGGCGTATCGCCATTGAGAAGAACATCAGTTTATTGATGGATATGATGGCTATCGTGCGCAAAACGCATCCCGAAGCTTTCCTGTGGGTTGTGGGCAGTGGGCCGGCAATCCATATCGTCAAGCGAAAAGCACGCCAAGCGGGTGTGCTTGATATCGTGAGGTTCCAAGGCAAGGTGCCGCACAAACAAATCGGCGCCGTATACAGCGCAGCCGATCTATTTGTGTTTCCATCAATCACGGAAACTCAGGGGCTTGTTGTGGGCGAAGCACAGGGGTATGCCCTGCCCTGTATTGCTGCCGATCACGCCGCCGCCGCAGAAAGCATCCTGAACAACGTGAGCGGATTGATCGTAGAAGATAAGCCAGAAACCTTCGCTTCTGCGGTTGATGAGCTGCTCTGCGACGACCAGAAGCGTAATATGCTTGCTCAAGGCGCACTTCAAGCACCTCGTATTACGGCCGAGCAGATGGCCGACAAGGTCATCAGTGTCTACGAGCGCGCCCTTAGTAGGTAAGTTCTCTTTTTTACATTGTGCCCCTCATGGAGGTGCTGCATGAAGTTGAACGACGAGTATTGGAGTGCTGCGCGATTTGCCTTGATGCTAAGTTGTGTACCGCATCTCGGTGAAAAGCAGATGCTGGCTGTGATGCAGTATCAAGCGCTGAACTGCGTACCTGTGGGTGTTTTCCTGCACCTCACCACCGAACAGCTGCAGTCGGATTGGCAACTGAGTGAAGAGGCCGCATACAGCATCGCCGAGGAGCGCCATCTGTGGTGGAGCCGCTTCCTGGAGGCTGACGAAATCGTCAAAACACACGGCGTGCAGATCGTCACGGACCAACACCATCTATACCCGCAGCAACTTGCCTCATTCTGTGCAGACCCGCCTCCGCTTCTGCACGCAGCAGGAAACCTGCAGCTGCTAACCGAGGGGTGGCGTTTTGGTGTGGTCTGCTCGCGCGATATGCCCTCAGCAGCAGGTGACGCTGCGGATGAGCTTTGCTGCAGGGCTATTGAAGCGGGCGGCACCCTCGTCACCGGTCACAACACGCGCCCCTATCAACGCGCAGCGCTGGCAGCATTACGCCAGGATAAGGCGCATATCATGGTTCTCGACCGCGGCTTATGGGCGGCTTTGGGGCCTGAGTTTAACCGACCGCTCTTCAACGCCGCTCGATTGTATCAGCTGCAGTTCGCTTTCGAGCGCGATCTGGTGCTGTCACCATTTGCGATGAAGATCGGCAGTTTCGGACTGAGCAACCAGCGCCGCGACGAGTTGATCTTTGCACTGTGTGATGTGATCTTTGCTGTGTGGGTTCGAGAAGATGGTGTGATGCAGCGCCTATGCCAGCAGGCGGTGCGCCTAGGAAAGCGTGTGAAGGTATGGCAAAGTCCAAACGGGGTGGTCAGCCCTGGCGGTCAGCGCATACTGGTAGAGCAAGAAAAACAAGAGCAGCAGCAAGCCTCCCAGTAGCAGTCAAGGCGCAGAGCAGAATGCTACTGGGCATTAACTATTCCCAAGTGCTGCTTGCAAGTCGCATTCACATACTAGCTGCAATGCTGATAGGCCCGCGGCAGTGTAGATGATCACCTACAAGACAAACCACTCACATATGGCGACGGGTTCGGTGGCCCGGCCGTGACTTCGTTACGGTACGGGCACTGTCACCCATCGCTTATCAACACAGGCCCGCGTTCCGGCGGGCGTTGGGGCGGCAGCCGGCAGCAGCGCTTTCACACCAGCTAAACAGTAATGCCGCGGGTGACTAAACCCAGTCTATTACCCACAAATATCCGCATGAATGATTCCTGACA
>CAZFLA010000196.1:0-5054 GCA_964519405.1 uncultured bacterium | reverse complement strand
CGCGGGTTCGAATCCCGCCCTCTCCGCCACTTTTGTCTTCGGCGGCTGAAACCAAACAGGTCTCAGCCGCCGATTTTTATTGGCGGTTATTTGGATATCAACTCAATGATGGTATCAACTGCTTTATCGGCTTCTGCATACCGACCAGATTTAATCAACTCCTCAAGTTTCATGAGCCGGGGTTGAACCTCTTGCGGACCATGTTCGGCGACATACGCCGGCAGCGCTTTTTGCAGCTTATGCATTTTGTTGATAAAACCAATAGTCGGCATTCCTCCGAGTGTCTGATCTTCTGAAAGTTTTCCGCCGTTCAGAAACTTCCGGTATGCTTCCAGCGACTTCGGGCTCTCCGCGACTTTTCGGAATGGGTTATTGGCATCACCCACTGCCCAGCCGAAGACATTTACTAGCTCCGCACCATGGTTGAACAGGTTGCCAAGGTAAGCCTCCATGGACATGCTCTTGCCGCCTCGTTCGGCCTGCGAAGGATCCATTGCGGTTCCTTCTGACGATGCCCAAGCGATATTGCCATGTTGCTTCACCTCAGCATAAATGGCATCCAGATGACCGGTCATCGGGTAGGTGCTGAAGCCAGCCTTGTGATGCGGGCCGAAAGCCACACGCGGCGGCGTGAAGTTGACAGACTGAAGATACGTCTTCGCGGGACGATTGTCTTGGCCGGGCGGTTGATTCCCATCGTACAAAGCTTCAGGTGCGAATGCGATGTGTGAGTATATCTTGCCGTCTGGCACACCAGCACTGGCCAGGGCCTTTGTCCAGAAGTCCACAAACTCCTTCACAATGGATACACGTTCCTCATCCATATCTTTTGGCGGTTTGGCTGCGTTATATCCTCTTCTGGTTAGGGCGTTATACCCCAGTTCCCCGCCAGTGGCGAAATCCCGACCTATCTGAGCCTCCCAACCGCAGATGATGCCTATAAACAATTCATCCTTGCCGGCAGCCTTAAGCGATGTCAAACCGCGCTTCACTTCCGCTCCGATCAAGCGAGCCCGCGTTGCAACTTCACGAAGCACAGCAGGGCTATTCAGGCATAACTGCGGCATGATCTTGGTTGGCGATGACGACCAGTCCAAACGCCGGCCGGTGTTCGGTGTGCCGCTCCAGTCGATCCATTCCACATTTTCGGGTTTGTTAAGCGCCGACAGCCGTTCCCAAAACATAGAGTCGTCAATATGGAAACCCACGGCGATGTTCTTCTTCAACGCTATAGAGAAGCCGCTGCGCATCAGCTGCCGGATTTGTTCATCGGTATGGTTGAACGACAGCGGGCCTAGGATGAAGCCGAGTTTTGTGTTTTGGCTGCCGACTGTGCCAATCTTGTGTATGATGTCGTCTACAGTACTAGACACCCCATTTAGCAGAGGGGGAAAACTGGCGTGGCCAGTAACATCATCTGCTTGCGTAAATAGCTGAATGGCAAGATACTTGGTAGGCATTGTCTACCCCCTTCATGGTTAGGTGATTACGAATATACAACAGCGCCCCAACAATGTGTTTTACATGAGCCAATTGCATAATGGAATTCACATGGTGAAGCGACATCCACACCGGCCGGAGTGAAGCGACGCCGGCCGTTATTGATAATCCGTGAGGGTGACTAAACCCCCGCAGTGTAGATGATGACCTGCGACCTAAGCTGCAGGCCCTTGGCGATGGGTTCGGTGGCCCGGCCGTGACGTCGTCCGTGACGGCGTCCCGTTACGGGCACTGTCACCCATCGCCGAGGGTCGGCAGCTTGGATGCAGCTTCACCATGTGAATTCCATGTGGCAATTCGCCATACTTCCTATGAGCTTCAATCACTACATTACCACGATCATCTTAGTGTTCCTTGACAACCTTTGCAAAACAGGAGTATAAACAATCAGTTGTCCAGTGAAATGCTTATATTCATCACACCGTGAATATTCATTCAGTTCAACTATTGTCGTTAAGATTCGTCACCGACACAGACAAACAAGGGGCTTAGTGATATGAAGTGGTATTGGCATGTATTACGATATGAATATGCAAACTTCAAGGGGCGCGCTAGGAGAGCTGAGTTCTGGAGCTTTCAGATTATCAACCATATCATTATTTATGTGCTTCTTATAGTTGGCTACGCAGCCATCCTGCAATTGTTCGGTAGTATTTTCCCTGACTTCACCGGAATGACAACGGCTCATACCATGAGCGATGGTGAGTTTGAAAGGAATATATCATCATCTGTATTCAGCGTATCAACTAAGCTAATCATACTCGCTGCATACCTGCTTCTTACGGCAATCCCTTCAATCGCAGTGACTGTTCGCCGACTGCACGATGCCGGGTTTAGCGGATGGTTAGTTTTATTGCACATCATCCCGAATGGTATGGGCACTGTGGCACTGATCATACTGTGCAGCCTAGAGAGCAAACCCGGAACTAATGAGTATGGCCCAAATCCCAAGGATAACCAAGAATTCCAACTATCAGTCTAGTAATGTGCAGCAGCTTCTAACGATGATCATCATAATGTAAGGCTAGGTAAAGCCGATGAAGTGGTTCCTTGATGTCATGCGTAATAAATACGCCACCTTTAGTGGAAGAGCACGCCGGTCGGAGTTCTGGTATTTTCAACTTGTCAACCAGATAATACTATTCGGATTTCGAATTGTTTTAGCATTGGTATTTCTGCCGCTTCTTGTAGGTTATTTTAGTTTCGCTCAATCATCAGTTACCCCAATGAGCGATGCACAAATGCAAACTGCGGTGCAGCAGCTAACGCCAATGGCTGGGATATCCTTCGGAATGTGGATAATACTAGCCATTTATACGGTGTATGGGCTTGTTGTCATGATCCCTTCATTCGCGGTTACCGTCCGTCGGCTTCACGATACCGGACGGAGCGGCTGGTATGTTTTATTGCCATATATCCCCATTCCGCTAGTAAACTTCATCTGTCTTGTCATACTTCTTGTCTACTTATGCGAAGACAGCAAACCCGGAACCAATGAATATGGCGTAAACCCCAAAGAGAGCATGTCCTACAGTTATTAAAGCCGCCTGCGACATCATTCGCAGACGGCTTTTGTGATGACCTAAACTGGCAGATGGTAACTATGCCAGCGGGCGGAAATCTGTCTCAGGGGTTATCCTTCGGATTAACCCAGCAATCAACTTCACTCCGTTTTCAAGATCAGCCTTGTTCATGACCTCGCAAGGAGTATGCATGTAGCGCAGTGGGATGCTGATAAGGCCCGTCGCCACGCTCGCGCGGTTCAGCTGGATCATATTCGCGTCGGTACCCGTACCGCCGGCGGAAACCTCAATCTGTACCGGAATGTCCTCTTCTTTGGCAGTCTGCATTAATAAATCAAACACCACGGGGTTGATGTTCGGACCGCGCGTGATGCTTGGGCCTTTACCGCAGACGGCTTCGCCGAATCTCTTTTTATCTGCACCTGGGAAGTCGATACTGTGCGTCACATCAACAGCCACTCCCACAGTTGGGTCGATACCGTAAGCGGATGTTTTTGCGCCTCGCAAGCCAATCTCTTCCTGAACAGTGGCCACGCTATACAGTCCGCAGCCTAGCGACTCTTTTTCCGCGCTGAGTTCACGAAGTACCTCGGCAACCATCCAAGCACCCATCTTGTCATCGAAACCGCGTGCGCACACGTTGTCGCCCAGCAGTTCCTGCATCTCATATTGATAGGTAATAGGGTCGCCCAAATTCACATATTCCAGTGCTTCTGCCCTGTCTTTGGCACCAATATCCACCCAAACTTCATTCATCGTGGGCATTTTGGTGCGCTCATCGGCTGTCATCAAATGAATCGCCTTGCGCCCCATCACGCCCGGGATAGTCCCCTGCTTGCCATGTACATTCACTCGTTGGCCAAACGGGATCAACACATCGTGTCCGCCAACCGCAGCCACATATAATAACCCTTCATCGCTCACATGCTTCACTAAAAAGCCGAGTTCATCAACATGGCCGCTAATCATCACCCTTACAGGCTTCTGAGGGTTAATAACTGCGATTGTGTTGCCATGGAAGTCAGTTGTAACTTTGTCGGCATATGGTGCTAGGTAATCACGATACACCTTAGCCGCTTTTTCTTCATAGCCGCTGGGGCTAGGCATATTAGCCAGTTTGGTGAGGAAATCATAACTCTCAGGTTGCATCACATCATCTCCAGACCGTAATGATGGCATGTGCGTCACATGCTCATACTGAATGTTTTAGAACTACTGCACATATATATACATATGTATATTTTTGCGCTATATTGCATGAACATATTTGTTCATCAGTCGGTTTTAGCACTCCAGTAGATAATAGGCTCTTTTTATAAAAAAACATAAAATTCACAAAAATACGTTGATTCATTCTGATTAACAGGGTATTCTAGATTTGTTGAGGCAATTTTGCGGTGTTTTGGTGGCAAAGTGGTTGCAAAGTGGTTGCATTCTCACGACCGACTTTTGTCCATATCCTAAACTGAGCGAGAGACATCAGACATGTCAGACGAATCCAACAATATCGAACAGATTGCTCAAGCAGCCTTGGAGGACCAAGCGTCCGTCCAAGAGACTCTGCTTGCGCAAATGCAGGGATATTCTGAGCACGCGTTGGATGAAAAAAGCCGTCTGATCTTACCTGCCCGATTTTTACCGTGTTTTAAATCCAGACAGCTCACTATCACCCGAGGGTTTAATAACACATTGTGGATATTGCATCCGAATACTTGGGCACGTATGCAAGAGAAGATCGCCGCCATGAAAATCGCCGATGTTTCCAGTGTAATGGTTCAACGATTCTTTGCGGGTTCCGCGGATACAGTGCCTGTTGATGGCACAGGACGGTTTATGATCCCGCAGCACCTTAGGAAGATCGCCAATATACAGCCGACACCTAAGGACGAAAAAGCAGTTGTTTTACAAGGTTTACCTTACCGTATTGAAGTTTGGTCAATGGCCAGATGGCAAGCATATAACGAGCAGATTGACGACGATATGCTGATGAAAGCCATGGAAGCCACCGGCTTTTCGCTTTGAGCACCGAAC
>CAZFLA010000195.1:0-5116 GCA_964519405.1 uncultured bacterium | reverse complement strand
TTGACTAAGGCCCAAAACTTGGGTGCGGGGGAAAGATTCGAACTTACGACCTCCGGGTTATGAGCCCGGCGAGCTGACCACTGCTCCACCCCGCAATCATTAGTATACCAACCACATATCACTTTTGCAAGGGCTGTTGGTATATTATTGAAATCATTTGGAAACCCGATCATACGGCGTTACCGACAGCACTCGAGTGTCGCCTGTTTGGTTAGTCACTTCAACCATAATCACGCTTACAGTCTTTGTGTTAGGATCTGCTACGGTTATGTATCTTGGGCTCACTTGATTCTCGGCTTGCTTCAGTTCAATCATACTAACGGCTGCGGGTTTTATACTGCGGCTAACCCCATACTGATAAGCACTCATCATCAGCGATATCAGGATAAAGATAACAACATATATCCACGTGCGCGGGTTAAATCGGTACATCATATTCATATTCATCTGTTCCTCAAATTACGGACTTTCACAGCATCTATATCGGTGATGGCAGGCTAATGCTTACCGCGGATGTTTTCCGAAAGGCTCGTACCATACAGCAACTGCATTAGTGCAGGTTCGACCTGCTCTCGGATCGCATCGTTGCCGTACCCTATCCAGCCGACATCGCGTCGAACATCTAGCTGGTCCATGAGGAACTTGCCCTCCATCCCAGTAATCTGCGCACCAGCTTCGCTCGCGATTAACCAAGTACACAGATCGTATGGATGAGCACACAGTGGTTTCGTGGTGTATCCTAAGCGCTGAAATGCCAATGGACGCAGATCAGCGATGAACCGATCATGCCCCACAGCGAGCTCATACATCTGCCCGCCGCTGCTGAGGTATTGGTCGCAGAACACAAGCGGGTTGCCGTAGCCATCGCTGCCGCCCATGTCGTTATACATGCGCTCTTCCAGCAGTGACAGCCATCCCTTGCCTTCAGGGAAGAAGTTGCTGATGGAAGCAAAACCGTAATCGAGGCTCTGTTCACTGCAGCTTTTCGGTTGAAAGCTGCGTGTGGTTCCATCGAATATATTACGTCGTTCTCCGAACGCGCCATTACCAGCAGCTGCCCATAATGTATCTGCATACCCCTGTTTAGTAGTGGGGAGTTCGGTCTGCACCGATATGACGATGTCGGCTAAACTGGTCTCTATGCCCTTATTTGCAGCTATTCCCGCAAGGCTCCAAGCGCTGCGTTTGTCATACATCAACAAACGCGTACCGTCAACCGGATCCGCTATCACAATGAATTCCGCTTTTCGTTCATCGCTGCCATGCGGGAATACGCATTTGCCGTTTCCGCTAAGCCCTTCTGCTATCAGCAGCAGCGGATGTTCGTCAGACCAGTTTTCACAAAAAGAGATAAGCACCTCTTCTGCCACTTTATCCATGCGGAACTGAGTGTCACCAACCCCTGTGCCTGCGATGACGTCGTATAGCCGTTCATCACCATGCTGTCCCAGAACTTCGCAAATGCGCTGTTGTAAGGCAAGCTGCATCTGCTTAAGCTTGTCAATGAAATACTCATATTCTCGTGGTAGACTAGGCATTTTTCCCCCTATTCGGCACGCCGCCTTCGCGACGGGCGACGTAATATATAACGTTTACCGTCTATTCCCGCAGCATACAATGCCTTCTCCCAGCTCTCAAAACGCCTTCGAGCGGCAGTAACCAGCGGCATATCAACCATCTCAATTGCTCGTGCATTCAAAGGATGACCTTCTAGATGCAGTTGCTTTAGTCTAGCAATAATAAGCTCTTCCGACCACTCAGTATATCGCCTTACCGAATCATAGTCGATACCAGCCGCTTCTACAGCTTCACGCCAACTGCCGAAGTGCTTAGGTTTAGTCGACGCTGCAGCCAACTGCGGATCTACATTTACACTAATGTTACCCCAAGATATATCTTCACCGCGATTGTGCAGTTCTTGGATCCGTGCGATAATCCGTTCACGCGACCAGTCGCGGTATTTTCTAACCTCGCCGTAAGGTATCCGAGCAGCTTCGATAGCTGCACGCCAGCTTCCAAACCGTCTCATAGCGGCTCGGAGCAGAGCCAGGTTCGTTTGTGTGATCCCAGAGTAAGACAGGTCCGCACCATCATCGTGTAGTTGGTTGAGTGCCTTGATTATGCTGTCCTCAGACCATCTTGCGTTTCGCATATGTATCCCCCATTGTACGAAAATCGGATCCATCTGTGCATCTTTTCGCAGATGGAAACCATCACTAAAGGCACATTGCGGTAGTTGGTTGCTTAAATCCCGCAATTTGAAATTAATATAACGTTCTAATTTGTAAACTCATTAGTGAACATTCGAAGCGAATAAGAGGCAGTATCGATGCTTATATGGTATTATTTTCCATCAATATGTGCCTGTCTGATATATATTATTATACTATTATGATGCTAAACATTACAGACATTTCTTCTTATTTAGTAAATTATTCTGTAATTTATTTTCCGCAACGCTGTCACCATACACTATGACATCATGTTTCGTCAATATCTGCATCATTTTTAGTGTGTGCTAATACCAGATTTTTCTATCCAAACTTCGATACTGAACAGCTTCTGCAACATGTGCAACAGTGATATCATCAACATCGGCTAAGTCAGCGATCGTGCGCGACAGTCGCAGGATGCGGTCGAATGCTCGTCCGCTGATGCCCATGTTGGTGGCAACATGACGAAGCATGGCCTTCACATCATCCTTCAGCACACAATACTCTTTCGTCTGTTTGGATGACATATTGGCGTTACAGGTCACTCCAGACTTGTGCATACGCTGCAGCTGTTTGTTTCTTGCCTTCACCACGCGGCCGCGAATTGAGGTTGATGCTTCACCCTGCCGTCCGCCAAGCAGATCGTCTTGACTAAGCCTTGGCACCTCGACGTGGATGTCGATTCTATCGAGCAATGGGCCCGATATCCGTTGTTGGTATCGCCGGATATCATACTCGCTGCATGTGCAGGCACGCACCGAATCGCCATAATAACCGCAGGGACATGGGTTCATCGCAGCTACCAACATAAACCGGGCCGGAAACTCCAGGCTGGCCTGAACGCGAGCAATGCTCACAATACCATCTTCCAGCGGTTGGCGTAACACCTCCAGCACATCGCGTTTGAATTCTGGCAGCTCATCGAGGAATAACACGCCATTATGAGCCAGGCTCACCTCGCCTGGACGAGGTATGGAGCCGCCTCCAATGAGTGCCGCATTCGAACTGGTATGGTGAGGTGATCGAAATGGCCGTCGACTAACTAGTCCGTTACCGGAGTTAAGCAACCCCGCCACACTGTATATCTTTGTGGTGTCAATGGCTTCACTAACGGTCATACGCGGTAAGATGCCCGGAAGCCGCCGCGAAAGCATGGTTTTGCCACTGCCAGGTGGGCCTATCATCAGGATGTTGTGCCCGCCTGCAGCCGCGATTTCCATGGCTCGCTTGACCTGAAGCTGTCCTTTAACATCTTCAAAATCGAGCTCGTCGTGGTCGTCCATCTGGAGGATATCTTCTGGATCCATCTGTATGGGGTCGACATTGCTGCCGCCATTAAGGAACTCGGCGATCTGTTCGATGCGCTCCGCGGGTATGATCTGGATATCACCTACCACAGCAGCTTCTTTGGCATTAGCGGCTGGCACGATGAGGCGCTTATACCCCTTCTCGCGAGCATGTATCGCCACTGGCAGAACGCCGCTGACACTGCGCAGACTACCGTCAAGACTCAGTTCACCCATGATGACACTGTCTTCCAACATGTCTGGCCTTATCTGACCTGATGAAGCCAATACCCCTAAGGCAATCGGGAGGTCGAATGCTGGGCCTTCTTTGCGCAGGTCGGCAGGAGCCAGATTGACGATCACTCGGCGAGGAGGCATATGAAGCTGACTATTACGGATGGCTTGCATCACTCGGGTAGCAGATTCCTGAACTGCTCGATCAGGCAACCCCACAATCAGCCAATCCACGACCCCCGCCCCGAGGTTGACTTCCACCTCAATGGTGTATGGAACCATTCCGTGCACTGTTCCAGACAACACTTTAACCAGCATCGACTGTCTCCTCGCCTCTATGCAGAGTATAAATATGATTAGTATGTATCAATCATACCCATTCATAACAGAAAACGGATGCCCATTTTGGTAATATTACGACATATTGGCGAAAGATTTATAAACGCAGTTAGAACAGGCTGCCTTGAATTGGCGGGGGATACAGCAGGCTCGCACCTTCGTTGCGTGCGTTATTCACCATTGGACTGGCTGCTTGTTTAGCCATGAGGTGTGATGGCAACGGGCGCAGCAGGTCGTTCACTAACCTTGGCAGCTGCACCTCAGGGTCAAGCCATCGTTCATGATCTTGCGGAGAGACAATCACCGGCATTCTGTCATGCAGGGGCAGCACCAACGAGTTAGCTTGAGTGGTGATAATTGCACACGTCTCCAGGATGCTGCCATCGGCGCTGTGCCAAGTTGAGGTGATGCCGCCTAGGCTCATTGGTGCCTCATCAGCCAGAGTAAAATGGTAGGGCTGTTTACCCTGCCATTCGTAGAACCCACTGGCTGGTATCAAGCAGCGATGGTGCCGAAAACTGCCTCGAAATGCCGGTTTTTCTGAGATAGTTTCGGCACGCGCATTAATTGGGGCATACCGGAAATCAGCTTCTTTTGAGTAATCCGGTATAAGACCCCATATCGTAAAAAGATACTCGCGGACATTTCGATACCTGTTCGCACGGACGACACCTACTGGCTGCACGGGCGCGATGTTATAACGAGGCATGATAGTAGGGATATCTGTCAGCTCGTATAACTTCTTAAGCACATCGTCATTTACATACATGGTAAAGCGTCCGCACATATCGTTAACCTACACTTCCGGCTGATATGCACAGAGAGGGTCGCTCTCAAGAACATCGCCGGTGTATGCCAATGCTCTTGCCCTGCTTCCCCCGCACTGATGCCTATATTTGCAGCGTGCACATTTGCCCTTCAAGTTATCCATATTGCGCAGCTTAATGAATAGCTCTGATTCGCGATATATCTGCACTGGGCTTTGTTGTTTGACATTACCAGCTACAGCGGGCACAAATCCACTCGGATACACCTCACCAAGAT
>CAZFLA010000194.1:0-5136 GCA_964519405.1 uncultured bacterium | reverse complement strand
GGTGTCACACAAAAGATTGCCACAAATCAAGTGGTTCGGGGTGATCTCGTGATGCTGGCGAGTGGAGATCGCGTGCCTGCTGACTTGCGGCTCATACGGCTTCGCGACCTAAAGATTGAAGAAGCCACACTCACTGGCGAGTCAGTACCCGCTGAAAAAGAGATCCAGACACTAGCGTCTGGTGCTGTTCTTGCAGATCGTGTGAATATGGCCTACAGCGGAACACTGGTGACCTACGGCACAGGAACGGGAATTGTTGTAGAAACCGCTGGCACAACCGAACTCGGCAAGATATCCACCATGGTGGAGACTGCGAAAAAGCACGATACACCACTCACGGTGAAGCTTGCTGGAGTGAGCGTGTTCTTAACATGGATCATCTGCTTCTTCGCGGTGATCTCATTTGTCTTCGGGCTTGTTCAACAAGAACCGTTCGAGAAAGTGTTCATCGCAGCCGTCGCACTCGCAGTAGCAGCCATTCCAGAAGGTCTGCCGGCTGCCGTCACCATCGTGCTTGCGATTGGTGTGACGTATATGGCGAATAGAAACGCCATTATCCGCAAACTGCCTGCTGTAGAAACACTGGGAAGCACCACAGTGATCTGCACTGACAAAACGGGCACACTAACACAGAACGCCATGACTGTGGTTCGCATCTGCACATCCGATGGCGAGTTCGATGTCACCGGAACGGGATATGCCCCTAAAGGTACGATATCACTTGATGGAAAAGTAATTGAGGACATTCCGAAACTCACCCAGCAGTGCGTGATCTCAGCCGCATTGTGTAATGACGCCCGATTAGTAGAGAGTGAAGGCCGCTGGGGTATTGAAGGCGACCCTACCGAGGGTTCGCTGTTAACTCTCTCCGGCAAACTAAATCTGCTGACTGAGGGCAGTGAGCAGCATTACCTGCGCCTCGACACCATACCGTTTGAGTCCGAACGCCAATATATGGCCACTCTTAACCACACACCTATTGGAGTTCACATCCTTGTTAAGGGGTCCATTGAGCGCGTACTAGCCAGATGTCGATATCAATACAACGCAACACTAGCTGAAGAAGAGCTCGATGACGATTACTGGAACGAGCTTGCGGCAGGTATGGCCAGCAAGGGTATCCGTGTTCTCGCGGTAGCTATCAAACCCGCACCAAACCTTGAAGTGCTTGAAAGCGACGATGTGCTCACCCAGCTAGGATTTGTAGGGTTGATTGGCATGATCGATCCGCCACGTGAAGAGGCCGTTGCAGCAGTCAAGCTATGTCGTCAGGCCGGTATCACTGTAAAGATGATCACTGGTGATCACCCACTCACCGCAAAAGCCATCGCCGTGCAATGCGGGCTGGCTAATGAAGCCGAAATCCGCCTTATGACAGGCAAGGAGCTGGAAAGTGTTCCGGACGACTTCCTGCCAACTGTAGCCAGCAAAACCCAAGTGTTTGCACGAGTCGCCCCTGAACAAAAGCTAAAACTGGTGAATGCCCTGCAGTCTCAGGGTGAGATAGTCGCCATGACCGGTGACGGCGTCAATGACGCCCCTGCTCTTAAGAAAGCCGACATTGGCATCTCTATGGGCATCACGGGCACGGAGGCGGCTAAAGACGCCTCAGACATGGTGTTGGCCGACGACAACTTCGCTTCTATCGCAGCAGCCGTAGAAGAAGGCCGTGGAGTCTTTGACAACTTACGAAAGTTCATCAGTTGGTCCCTGCCAACCAATGGCGGCCTCGGTTTGCTCATTCTCTATGCAGTTTTTCGAGGACAAGCCCCTGCGGTGTCACCATCGCAGATATTGTGGATCAACTTGGTCACAGCGGTCGTACTCGGTACATCGCTTGCATTTGAACCAAAAGAACGCGGCTTGATGAACCGAGCCCCAAAGAAACCCGATGAGCCATTACTGCCGATTGACCTCATGCTGCGCATTGCCATGGTATCTGTGATGATGCTGGCAGGCGGCAACCTGCTGTATGATCACTTCACAAAGATGGGTTTCAGCGTGCAGGTCGCTCAGTCAATTGCTTCTACGACAGTTGTAGGGATTGAAATTGGGTTTTTATTCTGTGCTCGCTCACGATATAAATCCATATTTGAGATTCCATTCTTTAACAACAAATGGATTCACATCAGTGTGATTGTCATGTTGTTACTGCAGTATATGTTCGTTAGTCTGCCAGTCATGCAGCATATATTCAATACGGCCGCTATTCCAGCCAGTGCATGGGCGTATATCATCGGTGTCACTGTAGTATGTATAGTCATCGTAGAGATAGATAAAGCTGTGTGGCGAGCAGGCAGAAAGATATCTGCATTGAAGTCTCAGGACGATGAGGACTAGTTGATGACGCCGTACGGAGGTATAGTTGATATACTGACGTACGGTGCCTCACTATATGTGATATAAACAATACGATGTTCTGAAACAACCACGTATTTATGCTAAAATGTGTTGGATAATAAACTAGTGGTACGGTATCATTCTTTCGTATGATATCTGGTTACAACCCACTATGTATACGCACTCCATAATAGAAGGAATGACAATGGCCGGATATAAAATTCTCATCGCTGATGACGACCAACTTATCCGTGAGATGCTTAAAGCTCGCTTGCAGTCCTTGGGTCACCAAGTTGTGGGAGAAGCAGCCAACGGTGAACAGGCAATTCAAGTTGCCCTCAAGGAACAGCCAGAGCTTATCATCATGGACATCCAGATGCCCGTCATGGATGGCTTGGACGCCGCCCGGAACATTCTGAATCAGCACTCTTGTGCCATCGTCTTTTTGACTGGTTATAATCAGGAAGAGTTTGTTTCGGCCGCATCTGAGTTAGGTGCGTTCGGTTATTTAATGAAGCCCTTCCGCACTGACGACCTAGGCCCTGCATTACTGGTTGCTATGCAACGGTATAATGAGGTTCAAGCACGCCAACGTGAAGTAGATGAACTTAAGGAATCCTTGGAAACCCGAAAAGTCATCGAGCGCGCCAAAGGTATTCTCATGCAGCGTTTAGGCCTTAGCGAAGAGGAAGCATTCAAAAAGATCCATTTTCAGGCTCGCAGCCAGCACAAGAAAATGAAAGATATCGCGGAAAGCATTATTACCGCCGCTGACCTTATGTAAGCCTATTATAAGTAATACACCGCCGTCTGCATTCCCGTAGACGGCGTTTTTTATTGGAGTTAACAGTTACATGCCCAGAATAGATGGAAGATCCGCATCATCACTGCGCCCGCTTAAAATTACCGTAGGCAACATGGTATATGCCGAGGGCTCATGCCAGATAGAATTTGGCAACACGAAAGTCATCTGCACAGCGTCAGTTGAAGAACGTGTTCCGCCGCATCTGCGCAATTCCGGCACAGGATGGGTTACCGCCGAATACTCCATGCTGCCACGCAGTTGCCGACAAAGAACCCAAAGAGACAGCTCTCGCAACAGCCCTAACGGCCGAAGTTTGGAGATTCAACGCCTAATAGGACGCAGCCTGCGTTCTGTCGTTAACCTCGACCTGCTGGGTGAGCGCACCATCACTATTGACTGCGATGTCATTCAAGCAGACGGCGGTACACGAACGGCTTCCATCAGCGGCGGGTTTGTGGCATTAGCCCAAGCGCTCAGTGCGTTGAAGAAACGCAGACTGCTGAAACATCCAGTGCTTATTGACCAGGTTGCTGCTATTAGCGTGGGTATCGTGGGCGGTACAGATATGCTGGATCTTTGCTATGATGAAGATAGTTCTGCCCAGGTTGATATGAACGTCGTAATGACAGCCAAAAACAAGATCGTCGAGGTTCAAGGAACCGCTGAGGGTCTCCCCTTCTCACGCGAACGCCTGAACTCTCTTCTAGACCTTGCGCAAACCGGAATCGCAGATATCCTAGAAGCTCAAAACGCAGCTCTTTCAGAGGCATTGAACGGATCATGAAACTAGTAGTAGCCACTAATAACATCAAGAAGGGTAAAGAGATGGCTGCGATTCTATCGCAGCTCGTAGATGAAGGGCTTGAAATCCTCACCTTGGCTGATTTCCCTGAGTATCCTGAACCCGAGGAGACTGGCTCTGACTACTTGGAAAACGCGTTGATTAAAGCACACACTGCCGTAAAGCAGACTGGTTGTGTGTGTATCGCAGATGACAGCGGGCTGGAAGTGGCTCACCTCAACGGTGAACCTGGTATCTACAGTAAGCGGTTTGAGGGTGAGAACTCATCGTGGCCCCATAAAATCCACAAAATGCTTGAGTTATTATCTGGCGTACCCGAAGACGGTCGAACCGCCCGGTTCATGAGCTGTGTGGCTATCTGCTGCCCTGACGGCGCGGAGTATACGTTCCGTGACACCTGCAACGGACGCATCCACACCGAGCCAATTGGCAGCGCCGGCTTTGGCTTTGATCCGATCTTCTATCTTCCTGAAATGGGCTGTACTATGGCCGAACTCAGCATGGATGTCAAGAACACGATCAGCCACCGTGCTAAAACCCTCTCAGCCGCTCAGCCGTTGCTGCGGCATCTGATGAGCATTTACCACTAGCAGGTATTTCACCTGTGGGCAAAACTTATACGAGCTTCTGCCGAGTAATCGTCACGCCGCTGGCCGCTGCGCAAACACGGGTCGGCGGCATTACTTTTCTCACCGTCACCGTGACTTCCATCACGCGGTCGTAACTCAGCGTTTCCTCTGCTATTCGCTCTGCCAAGGTCTCAATCAGCCTAAAGCGGTTATCGGTACCTATTCGCACAACCATCTTGCCCAATGCCGCGTAATTTACGGTTTTGTTGATATCATCGCTTTTGGCAGCTTCACGAATATCAGTGTCTACACAGATATCAACCCGATACCGGTGTCCAATTTCCTGTTCCGCATCGGAAACACCGTGATATGCTTGGAATTCGATACCTTCTAAAAATACTTTATCCATGAATAGGTTCACCTGGAATACGAAAGAAATGATGGAGTATAAGCCGGGGCTGTAGTGGCGCCCTCGAGAGGGATCGAACCTCCGCACCCGGCTCCGGAGGCCGGTGCTCTATCCACTGAGCTACGAGGGCTTAGCGATGGTTATTATAACGCCCCGCTCACTCTTTGTCAAACTTGACTTCACTCTTGTAGTTACAATTGAGACATTTGAA
>CAZFLA010000193.1:0-5145 GCA_964519405.1 uncultured bacterium | reverse complement strand
CGGACGTGGACGAGATTGCTTTAGAGTTCCTGAAATTAGCAGAGGTTTCAATGCCTTAAAGGCTTCAGTGGTGATTCGGACAGCCAAGCACGAATTTCGTGCTTGCTCTGTCCATATCCTACCCTAAATATGGCCATTTTCCTAATCCGGACATTTTGTTGTTTAAAATGTGTCTGAACTGTCACTTTTGACATATCAGAACACCAATAATGCCATGATTTTAGATTCGAATTTAACGGTCTTTGCAGACCGTCACGCTCACGCCCCCTATACGGACCATCAGTGTGTCGGCGCACTTTCATAATCATCATCGCATACCCACTCCTCATCATCACAATCATGATCTTCATTCAACTGCTTTTCATCATCAACCATGTGCTTTGCAATATTCTCCTGCTGTTCTTGTGAAAGTGAATCTCCACTTGACCGCTCCCGAAGGCTTTGCTTGCTCTGAAGCGCCTCTTCAATTGCCCCTTCAAAATCACTTAGCGACACAGCCGATGCACCACATATGACTGCACTGAGAGCTGCCTGAACCACGATGTTCTTAATATTTCGTCCACATAAGCCTTCATACTTTGCCAATTCATGCACATCAACATCTCGTTCGACAGGTTGTTCTAAACACAGCTGCAGCTGGCTTCGAATGGAGTTCGCCACGATCTCAGATCCCTGAGTTACATTAGTGATCCGCTTACTTAACAACAAGTCCGCCTTGTCAATAAAGAGCAATGCCTTATCACGCTCTGCTGCATGGAAGAGAGCTTGGATATTCTTTGGTCCTTCACCATGATACATACTGTCTATCTCAGCGCAACTAGCTTCTAGTATTCAATTTCCCATGGCAGCCGCCATCGCATGTACCGCCATGGTCTTGCCTGTGCCCGCAGGGCTGTAGAAGTTCAAACAAGCTCGTGGATATGGCTGCACCTTCTTAAGCCCACAGTCGCCAAACACCTTATCTCGAAGCACCATCATTTTTATCGCCATATACTGTTGCTTATGCACTTCTGCAGGCAGCAACAATTGTTCATATTGCCCGTTTGGCGATCGGGCTGAAAACTGCTGTCTGCACCGCTAACCAACACCAATATGGTCATCAGCGAAATCAGCCAGATGTGGCCCTCGGTCGCGCGATTTCTTGATCAAAGCGTGGGTTATTGTGCAGTACACAATGAAGCCATCGTATCGTGGTGCACCGGTGAGTATGTGTATGACAACCGCATCGGTATCGGCATAGAGACGATCGAGGAATACCAACGTAAAGGCTTAGCAACGGCTGTGGCATCTGCATTCATCGAACACTGCACCCAACAACACATGTCAATCCATTGGGACTGCTGGTCGCGGAACCTGCCATCCAACATGACCGCCCAACGATTGGGCTTCACACTTTCAAAAGTTTCCGAAGTCTTGTGGGCGTTGATCGAATAATTGGATAAGTCATGCGACTCCGCTTTCCGCTGCGTGCTACTCACACCAACAGAGTGATATGCCGCGCTGTCCGGAATCGACCAGCAAACGAGCTTTCGGCTCACCAGTTGCCGGTATCTGCCATAGTTTACGCCACTCGGTATCAGCACCAGATATCGTGCAGCTGATGCCTTCAACCATCAACGAACCATCTTTGCTCCAGCCCAACAACGCATGGGTTGAGTCCTCACCCGGTGAGTTGCCCAATGTGGTTTCCCATCGGGCTATCCGTTTCATCTTCAAGCTGGCGGTATCAACAACCCATAGTTGCTCTACAACCTCAGCGTATACACCACTGGAGGTTGTCTGCATCATAACCGCCAATTGATGCCCTTTGGGCGCATACATCAGCATCGCATCAGACAGACCGAGACTGGTAGCCAAACTGATTGTACGGTGAGTTTTTGTGCTCGGGTTATACACAGAGATGCCACTGCGTCCGCCATATGCAATCTGAGAGCCATCTGGTGATGATGCAGCGGCAACAATCAGCCTTTTCGTCGTGATGACTGTGCTCGGTTTACCGCTTACCAGAATTGTCAGCACACTCCAAAGACTGTCCTTGGGCTGACAGACTGCGGTAATGCTTTTCGAATTGGCATTCCACCGACATTTGCTTTCGGCGGGCAGAGATACCTTCTTGACGACCTTGAAATGCAAGCTTTCGTATATTGTGACGGCATCATGACTGCCAGTAGTCACACTCACGCATAGCAGTTTGCCGTCAGGCGACCAGGCCACATTGTTAATACAATCGTGTTCAGTGGCCGCAACCAACCGCGTGGCCCGTTTTGCGGTTCGCGACCAAATCCAACAACCACCATATGTGTGAGCTGTTACCTTTTCGTTATTGATGAGCGAGTAGCTGCTTCCAAAACTGACACGCGATGCACCGTCGTTGCCGGCTTGGATCGTCACCTTCTCACTCTCAAGCAGAACCAACTGTTTCGCATCGGGTAATGCCTGAACAGCCTCGATACATCCCATGAACTGCTTAGGCAGTAGTTCATGATCAACAAGCAGTATGGAGCTGCCATCATGGAGACTGTGTTCATACACATCTGAAGCCGAGTTTTCAGCGTCAGATGCCAACTTCACGGTGTAGACACTGCCAAAGGCATGAACTGCGGTCAACAATAAGCAAAGCGTGATGGCCGCACTTACGGATCGTCTCAGGCACATCATCATCTACTGGCTATCGAGACGGATTGTTAGCAATTGGATGATCGATACCATCGTAGAAAGTGCGTGTAAGCTCATTCAAGGCTTTCCCATCTTTAGCAAATGTTAAGGACATCCAGATGGTCATTCGCGAAAAGTTGTGGCCGAACTCATATACCTTCACATTGCCGGTAGAGCCAGATACAGGTTTCAGTATTATGTCAACGGCTTGAGAACTGTTTATACTCGTGTGGTAAGCCACTTGCAGTTCCTTGGGAGATATCACGATAAGGCGGTAATTCGACTCCGAATCTTTGTTGACCACTTCGGCGAGAACAGCCTCAACCGATTTGTCGCTGCTTGCCCACCTAACAGCATGATCGACTTTAGGCACAGCCTGTTCGGCAGACACACCGATTGCTCCGACCATGCCCAATGCCAACGCGACTGCGGAAATAGTCATAATGATCTTACGTGTAATTTTGTTCATCGGTATTTTCCTCACATGGGATAACTTCGTGATAACACAATTATAGACCATTTTGGTGGTAATGAGTTTCCGTATTTCTATACGCGAGATCAACACATAGTCATCACACAACGCCTGTACATAGTTAGCCAGCCTGCAAAGCGTTATCGGCTTCACAGGCTGGCGCAGGATACAAACGGCGTTAGTTGGTTGGACGCAAGCTGCCGCCTTTTGCGAGCTTGTAGCTTTTGCCACCAAGCCATGCATTCGCAGAAGCCGACACATCGTAGTAAACCGTATAACCGTTTCCGATGATGTTGGTCAGTGTTTTGTTATCATCAACCAGGCTGGTAATATATGAATTTCCTGTAACCTGCCAGATACTCGCCTTGTCGAGTGTGAGGTTGATCGCACGCGCAGTTTGTTTGCTGTTGATGGCAGCATTAAGGGTTGAGCTATTCAGACCAATCGCGATCGTGCTGATCTTATCACAAGTAATATCTCCGGATATCGTCTGATTGACCGCAGTAAGGCCAACATCCGATCCGTTCCGACCCTGCTGTCCCCATCGCCCTCCTGCTGCATCCATGAATATGCCCGATTTAGCTGTTAGTTCAGCACCCATCAATACCACTTTGGTTTTGGTGTTTGTGCAGTAGAAGAGCGGTCCAACTTCTGCAGATAACGAGCCGCTCTTCATTGTGAACATACTCGTGCCCACTCCAGCGTCACCCGAAAAACTTTGATACAGCATCACACCGCACTTTTTGTGTGCTTGCAGGGTTGAGTTCGTCAGGGTGATCGAGTTCTTACCTTCGATGACAGCACCTTCTGAGCCGATACCATTCAGCTTCGCATTCGACACCTTGATATTTCCCGTTGAGTAAATTGGAGGGGAATCTTGACCGGTTGTAGTGACTGTTCCGCCATCAAGTGTGATGTTGCCCTCACCCCTGTCTGTCGCCAAAGCGGCGCTATGGATGCCGACTGTGCTGATATCGACATTCTTGGCGGTGACAGTGCCGCCGAATGTGGCATCCAGCCCTCGCGATGACCCTTTACCCTTTGTTACGATCTTGAGGTTACTCAGGTTAATCGTAGAGGATTTACCAGTAGCAAAAGCAGCATTTGCGCCAGATGCATTAGTGGTGATGGTGCCGCCGGAGATATTGATTACCGCTTTGGTTTCTGCCAAAACAGCCGCATTCAACCCTCGGAAATCACTATTTTGAACAGCTGTGGAGTCACCACCCAACTTATTAATCGTTGAGTTCGATAAATTGAAGACTCCACTGTTATACACTTTGATCGCTGATTCATTCGCCTTTGTGGATTCAATTGTCTGCCCGCTTTTCGTGACATTACCGCCGTCTTGCGAATAACTTCCTGAAGTGGCGATGTTTTGTTCGCGTCCGCCATCTGGGGGTGGCTGAGGCATACCATTTTGATCTCCACCCATTCCTCCACCGGGACCACCAGGGCCACCGCCATTGTTGTCATTGCCAAATCCACCAGGTGGAGGAGGCGGAGGACCATCGCTGCCCATATCATTCTGACCGCCTGGCGGTTCAGGTGGCATTCCGTTATCATCCGTGTTATAGTTGGGGTTTGTTTGTTGGAGCTGTGATGTTTGAAGTTGGGATCTGCTGCATGAAGCTCTTACAGCCATCAGAACCGCCATAAGCACGATGACCAATGCCATGGCGACCTTACTAGTTTTCGGCATATGTTTTAACATTACCTTGGCCTCCAGAATCGTGATGGTGAGAAGCACACGAGAGCAGTGTCGGCTGTGATCTTGCTGCTGTGTGTATACTCTGAATTTACTGCATGGAGGTGGTATCAATCATCACAATTCGGTCGGATAGATCACTAGTAGGACTTATCTTCTGCCAATATCATCGCATCTTGATTAAAAGGTATATATCAGGATCATATGGTCTGTGGCTGCATGTAGCTGGGCGTATGTAAAAAGGGCCTTAGTCGTTTGACTAAGGCCCAAAACTTGGGTGCGGGGGAAAGATTCGAACTTACGACCTCCG
>CAZFLA010000192.1:1001-5334 GCA_964519405.1 uncultured bacterium | reverse complement strand
ACAAAAATAGACTATCATTCTTCAAAGATAGATATCATACCTAGATTACTCTATGTCAAAAGAGGCTACTCTACATGAGCTATAAAGCGGATAGAACCCTTAGGATTTACCCATTTCAATCCCTCTTTATCTGCGGTGATACTAGCACCTGATTCTGAGTTTACGGATGTAACTTTTAGTCCGTTTGTCAGTCGCAGATGCATCACACACCAAGGCATCTCCGTTCGTTTCGGGAAGGTGATACTGCCGGTCACGGATTTCTGAGTTTTATCATAGTGCATCACATAGCTGACATCGCCGAAATGCGTTGGAGCCTTATCCACGCCCAGCTCTTGACCGCTGCCAAGCCACTGTCTGGCGCTTCCCATAGCCAGATGAAGTCCACCATCCCACTCCATGACCATACAGTCACGCAAAGCTCTGACGATCGCAGCAGGTGTCCACAGGTGCTGACGGTCGCCTGAGGTTTTTTGGGTGCCCGGTTCTTGACCACGTTCCTCACACCAGGTCAACAATGGAGTTCCATGGTTCAGTGTGGCGTATAGCATCCTGGCAGCTTCGTCGCCATTGCCTCGCGCCAGCTCCGTCTCAGCCACGTTGTCCAACGACATCGCAACCCACATGCCGTCAGGCATCCATCCGGTGTGCAGCTGCAGTCCGCCTAGGCTAACGTGCTGATTCATATACTTCAGTGTTCCGGTAATCAGGCTGTCATTGGCTGGTAAAACCTGACACGGAAATGCTGTGTTTAGTGCGCCCCATCGGCTTCCTGAAGGGTTGTTCGGCGAACCAGGGATCCATCGGTAGCCATCTTCTTGCATCGCGCCTTTTTGGATGACCTCAACGATGTCGCTATGTGCCTGATTGTAGATCGCCTGACACTCCTTAACATCGGCGGTTCTGCCTAGAGCAGTCGCAGCTTCAAGAGTGAGCTGGTCGCAGTATACAGCCCACACGTTGTGAGGGATAAAGTAGCCATACCAGCCGTCACCAGCATCAAGACCACAGTCACCCTGCCCCCGCGGCATCATGCCGTAGTATGCGGGCTTAGCACCGCCGACCAGTACACGGGTAAGCTCTCTTTGTTTATGCTGCCATCGTGAACAAGCAAGCATCTTGGGATATACCATCTCCAGGTATTTTTTGTCTCCGGTCGTCCGGTAGTGCTCCATGGCGGCCCATGCTTTAAAGCCCGCCATACCCCAAGCACTGTGCGACCATCCCGTTGGGTCGTTCCAGTCGCCATCTTTACCTTGGATATCTAGCGATATCTGGTATCCAATCTCTGATTCGTGATGTAAACCAGCTTGATCTAGCCCAACAGCAGCCATACTGGCCTCACCAGAGTTAGGGCAGCGGTAGCCTTCCGTACCTGGTGAACACGCGATATAACCCTTAGCGACCGGTTCCCGCATGATGAAGATATCACCCAGGCAGGTGTAGAAAGCATCCTTCACAGCGGCATCGGGGATTTTATACTGAACCGCTCTAGTGAACAAGTCACTCCATACTTGCTTGCCCTGATCGAACTGTTTCTGCCATGTCTGCTTCCGCAGCTTCGGCATGTCGTCTGCGTAGGCTTTGTATGGCCTAACCAACCATCCAGAGCTGCTCGCCCCTGCTTTTAGCGTCCACTCAAGCGCGATAGTCTTTGCGGCTGTATCTTTGCGGAGAGGTGTCTTGGCGCCAGCCGCGTAGATCAGCACTCGATCAGCACGCTCGTTCCAACCGGCACGCATATAGTCAAGTGGCTCACCGCTGATGATATAACCAGGCACCTCACCAAACGGACCGTTCATAGAAAAAACAACGCTGTAGGTGTGAGTAGATGATGTGTTATTCGTCACCGTGACCTTAGTAATAGCTGCCGTCTTCGCACCAACGAGCTCCATGTCGATAGTTCCGTCGGCATCGGCATATGATGTATCAAGAACTGGTAAAACATCCTCAGACCTGTGGTATTTCGGCTTAGTGATTTTCCGGCCATCGATCTCTGTCCATACATTCGCCGACCAGTTGCAGTTTAGTGGCATGAAGGCGCCTAAAGGGATACTCTTCAGGTTGCCATATGTCCATCGATACTCAAGGTGGTCATCATAAACATCGACGAGTGTTTTATCACTGCTGTCCGGTAAAGCCACGGTAATTCGGTGCGGTAACCCAAATGAATACGAAAAGTCTACTTTCATATCAGCCATATTCGACTGAACCTCCCCTGTATCAGCGTAACCAACAGATGAAACTAGAGCACAGAATGCTGAGACCGAACTCAGCATACATCGACTTATTCTCATATCGCCCTCTGCTCAATATAGATTGATAACCACTAAGTATGATTAATCGCTTAACCTGCATAGATCATCAATTATACTTGTTACACAGACTTATATGATATTCCTGCTAATATGACACTCATTTTGGTATTCGTAAAGCGATATATGAATATGGAGCGATCTCGATGGTGGTCTGGTATTTGCTGCCAATGCGCAGCGAGTTGTATCCCACAGGATGGTATGGCGTCATCACGGTGAGCCTCTGAACCTCACCGGTATTGTTGTATGCGATATTCGCACTGATTGATGCCTGCTCCATATGGTCACCAAGATAACGCACCATTGTTCTAGGCTTAGGGTTCTCCACACGATAATCAACATGAGCATAGTTGAGAATGCCCTTAATAAGTGCATATCCCATCTCATTTCCTTTGTGAATGGAATCATATGGTCCCCACATATCTACCTCATTCGCTGAGACATCGCTGGACCCAGCCTGTTCTGGCGGTATACGATGAGCATTGTAGCAACTCGCGGCGAACACGTCGCCGTGGAGAAAGATAAATCGGGCCTCTACGCTTAGGATGGGCATTCCTGAACAGCTTAAAAGCGTTCTCGGCACTGTTGATCCCTTCCGTATTCGAAAACTCTCGTCACCATGAAGGGTAACATGAGTATCTTTGCTGTACCGAGTGATTTCGTGTTTGGGGTCATTGATAGACACGACACCTTCCTTACGGTCTACATACTCAATAGTCATCCTGTCGAGTTTGCGCGATCTGCTGTCGGCAGAAAGCTCTCCATCAAGCGCTTTAGCAAACTGCCCTGTGAACACCAGTGTGGCCGTGCTCTTCTTCAATTTCCGATACGTGTCACTCAGTATATACGCAGATGACGGTACGATAATCAGCTTGTATTTATTCATATCGGCAACCGACATTTTGTCTAGCCGTGGAATGGCATATCGATCCATTTGGCATCCATACATTCGGAGCATCACATCAATGAAAGCCGCGTCAGCAAAGTGAGACGGCGCATCACTGAGTGCTGCCGCCGAATAAGATGGAAAGACCAGCAGGACATCCCGGTACACATCCTCTATCTCAACTTGGTTAAGCCGCTTAAGTGTTGGGGTGAAATAGTCTTCCCACCTGTCAAACTGCATCTTTCTGGCAGTATCTAGATCCCAGCCGTAATTCGATGCATAGTCATTTGTTAACTGACATGCTATAAACTGTTGTCCCTCGCCCCGTTTCCGTGCACACAATGGAAGGTAGTAATCCCGATATTCGCGCCAGCTTCTGCATCGGTAGCGAAAACCCATCGTCTCTGCGATCGTCTTTTCCGGATGATGGTTTGTTTGCACTGGGAAACAGCTTTCGTAAAGTGAGAAATCGGCAGAAGGAACCTCAACCATAGTCCACAGATATCCCACTACTGGATACAACTCCTGCCAGGTGCCTACAGCCTTGCGGTTTGCGATATGCTTCAACCGACCTATCAACGCGCTGAATAATTCTTCAAGATAGCAATACCTAAACCGAATGAACAGGTTGTAGTCTGTGTTGAGCGACTGATCACGAGTGGGCAGCTTAGTTAATGGAATGAGCTTGTTCTTCACACGCGATTCATTGAAGCGTGCCAGTGCATGGTCGCTTCGTCCCGCATCAAACGAGGTAAATCCGGCTTCTCCATATATCCCCCATGTGGGAGCAAACGCGATGATCTTTTGATCCTTGCAATAGTGCTTAATGACTTCAGTATGGTACCACTCGTATTGCTTCATGGCTTCTGGCCAGAATGGATCAAGCTGGTTCGGAACTTTAATGCCATCAGCTTTCATATCCCAGAACCGTCCATCACCTAGACCAACCCATCCCAATATCGCCATCACAACATACAGACCTTTGGCCTTAGCCAACTCAACATCCTTGTCCGTAGTCGTAAAGTCAATTTGTTTGCCGTCAGCAGATAGTTCGGGATGCACCTTCAGGAAAACAGTGTTGTTGCCAGCGCGAATGGCATCAATCGTTGCGCGAATAATCGTCAGTCCCACTGTC
>CAZFLA010000192.1:0-991 GCA_964519405.1 uncultured bacterium | reverse complement strand
GACTTAGCCATTTCAACGTCCTTGTCCGTAGCTGAGAAGTCGATGCTATTACCATCACGAGACAACTCCGGATGAACTTTTAAGAAAATGGTGTTGTTTCCCGCACGAATAGCATCATCCATCTGCTCCGGTGTCATACCTGTCATAGGCATCCATATCTGGTATCCGTCAAACGGATGTTTCTTTGCGGCAAAACTCGTTTTCGACACAGATATCAAAACAACTGCGATGAACGAAGCCAACATAAACAACATATATGTAAATACTCCTCATTGATGAACTAAGACCTGCAAAAATCATCATTTTTGACGAAATGCACTGCCTACCGGTATAATACCTGATGTGCGCCAATCGATACGGAGAGATCGCATAGTTGGTCTAGTGCGCCCGCCTCGAAAGCGGGTATCCCGGTGACGGGATCGCGGGTTCGAATCCCGCTCTCTCCGCCACTCTTTTTCCCTCTTTTTTCTGTGACCATTCTCCCTCAAAACTGTATAATGACTTGGAAGGTCATATAGGTTTTTATCTCATGAACAACGCACAAACCAATCCTCTATCGGAAGATATACTCAATACAGTTCAGAACACCCTACCAGACGGTGTTGATTTCCATCGACATTACAGCTTAGCTCCTTATACCACCTTCCATTCCGGAGGAAATGCAGACGCGTTCATCGATGTCACGAACAGCGATCACTTAGCAACAATATGCCAACATATCCAGTCACTTCAGTTACCATATATCGTCATTGGATCTGGCAGCAACCTGCTGGTGAGCGATGACGGCTTTCATGGGGTTGTTATTAGAAACCGGACATCTCACTGCGATATCGGCGAGACCACAATAGCAGATACTGGGGTGAGCCTGGCTCGCTTATTTACACTCTGTCGTAAAGCAGGGTTATCAGGGCTTGAATTTGCAGTAGGTATCCCTGGCACACTGGGTGGAGCGCTTGTTTCAAATGCAGGTGCATACAGGCAAAACATCAGC
>CAZFLA010000191.1:0-5429 GCA_964519405.1 uncultured bacterium | reverse complement strand
GTTTAGTCACCCACACGACTACATTCCGGGAGCTGACGCTCCGGGAACTGCGTTTTGTGCGGGTTCCTGCACCGCGCGGCTTATCATTCGCGGCCGGCGTCGCTTCACTCCGGCCGGCGTATGGATGCCTCGAGACTAACCCGACATCGTTCGGAGGCAGTATATGGATAGGAGTTCCAAAAAGTGATGTATGTCGACCTCGCAGTTTTGTTGCCGTCTACTTGGCCTATGCTACTACCAGGGTTCTGTAATCATCACCGGCTTCAGCATCCTACAGATGGAGTGTATGCAATAAGCTGAAGGTATATGCGTCATGATCACCCCTTCCTCACCATGCTGCTGCTTATAAAGGAAACACGGTGGCTCCCGGATAATATGACCTCAGAACATAATTCGCTGAGGTGCATCCGTGAACATGCCGATCCTAATCGCAGCAAGCCTGCTGCTGTGTGCCTGTGGTGCGATGGCTGCAGAAAAATCACCCGTTTCGGTAACCAGTCTCGAGTGTGGTCTTGATGGCTGGTCGACCAATGACGCCACACGAGGCACCGGTGCGGCCCCTACTGTTGCCATGGATATCAGCAAACAAGCACATACAGGCCATGGGGCTATCAAGCTGAGCTTTACCAATGTTAAGGGATGGGCGGCGGCGGCATGTTCGCTGAATCCGATGGTATTGGACTGGGCAAAGATACAAGCCGACACACTTCACTTTTGGTTGAAAGGTGATGGCGGTCAAACGCCGCTGACGGTGGGATTTCAACAATATGATGACGACCTGGTGCCTAAAGCCTGGTTCTCCGTAGAGGTGCCAATGACCAATACGAAGTGGCATCGGGTGGACATTCCCTTCGCGCAGCTTCAGGCCAGAGATCCCAGCACCAAGCTGCGGACAACCTCCATATTCGCGTTGAACTTCAGCCTTCGTCAGGACACCTCTTCGGCTGTGGCACTCATCGATGATATTAGCGTCAGCAGAAGCGGTGAGATGTCGGCTCAGTATGCCTACGAGGGGCTCTACGATGCCACTGCCGCGAAGCTCCCAGCTGCCAAAGGTATGCCGCGCTTGGGTAATGTGATATGGCCTGGGCATAGCCCGCAATATTTGCCAGAGCTGCAGAAGCTAGGACTGGGATTCAGCTCCAGTTTTAGCGAAGGGCCGTTATGGATGATGTATTACTTTACGAAGGGCTGGCTGACGAATGTCGGTCCCGACAGGCCGCGCGCACCATATGTGTTGGCAGGGTTTGAGCTCACTGCAGACGACATCGACCAAGACTCCAAAGGCAACCGAACCAACTATGGTTTTGAGAGCGCGATCTACCTGCCCGAAATGACGCAGCGGATGAACCGCTTCATCGCAGATCGTGTGAAGCCTCTCGCCGAAGCACCGTGGGTGACCTCCTTCAACTTCGCAGCACCGACCAGCATGTATGGCGAGCTGCACTTCCCCACGTCCACGGCAGGTCAATATATGGTATTCAGCCGTCCGGCGAAGCAAAACTTCCGAAATTGGTTGAAGAAGCAATACCACAATGATCTGCACGCATTGAGTACCGCCTGGGGCAGCACGGTGACAAGCTGGGACAGCATCATCCCGCCAGATGGTCAGCAAGCGAATGCCGAGGGCGTGGACACCAGCCAAAAATGGAGCGACTTCATCCACTGGTATAACTGGTGGCTGATGGATATCGCACAGAATGGCTTCGGCACAATGCGGAAATACACTCAGAAGCCGATTGAGGGTCTGCTGGGCGGTCCAAAAGTTGGTTACAACCAAGGTGTCGAGTTAGGCAACATCGGCCCGGTGATGAAGCTCTTGGGCAGTATTAAGCCCACCATCTTTGACGATACCGACTCTCAGACCCTATACTCTATGCGCTACTCGCAAACCGCAGCCAACTTATACGGTGTGGATCTCATGGTAGAACACGTTGGCCCTCCAGGACTGTCTTTAGCACACCAGTATGAAATGCTGCTAAACGGCCTAGCCGTAGGCACCAAAGTGTTTCACCTGGCGCATCTTGGCGAGCTCTTTCAAAAAGATCACTTCTTCGCAAAGGCATGGGCGGATTTGGCGCCTATTGCCAGCGAGATCGTCACGCCCGGAACAGAGTCCTCTGCGCTGATGTTCCACAGTTACGTGACATCCTGGTATCGCCGCTCACGCAGTTACTCGGACGGGTTAGATTTGTATGACACCGTCAACACTTTGTGGACGCCGGACCGCGGATATCCAAGCTGGGGTCGGGTATTAGGCTGTGCGGGCGTGGCTGATGACCAGATGGTTGAGGATGGTGTGCTGAAAAACCGCAAGCTGCTGGTCATCCCCAACAGTGCAGTCACGCTGACCACGCAAAAAGCGGTGAAGGCGATCACCAGTTGGGTGAAACAGGGCGGAACACTGATCGGGTTTGGCGAGGGCTGTCTAGCATATACCGTGCTGCCATCGCGAAAAGTGGTGTCCACTCCTGGTTTAGCGGGCATGCTCAAGCCAGAGCTCATCAATGAGGCTAAACAAAAGGGTGCCGAACGTGTGGTTCAAGCGTTAGGTAAGGGGCGAGTCATCCTCTACATCAAACCGGCAGATATCACTTTACGGTTAGCCGATGGACGCCGATTCGTCGACGCCGTGATGCCCGAGTTGGCAGAAGAGGCCAAACAGGCAGGTGTACACCGATGGGTATGGAGCGATGCGGATGCTGCGATCAACCCCATGTATGCGGGTAAAGACGCCAAGTCTGGACGGCATATCTTTACGCTGGATACTATTCAGAAAACACGTGGAGCCAACCCCCCGCTGTTCCTAAGCAACACAGATGTTCGGGTGGAGTTTGACCCGTCGCTAAAGGGTGAAGCGGAGCTGATAAACATCACCGATAGCTTTGCTTCGGTTAATGGCGGTGATGCCCATTATGATGCCAACAGCGGAATCCTGCGCGTAAAGTTCACTCTTCCTGGCACACTCACAATCCATTACGGCGATAGCCCAACTGGGCTAAGGGCAGCCAAGCATCAACTGCTTATGTGGGAAGGGCGCACATTGGTGCTTCATCCTGCCGGTGGATATGGCGTTAAGCAAACACAGCAGCCAATAAAGATAGCTGCAGACGGTAGTTTGCAACCGCAGGACACTGAAATACCTTATCTCATCCATGGCGATCTGCATCGCAGCAAGTTCGGCCGCGGTCCCACTTTTGAGGTGAACCTACCAAAACCGGGTAAGCTCAGCGTTCATGTGAACTCCGTTCCGGCTGATGCTCTGCTAGTCATTTTACTCGATGGTAAAGAGATGCTCCGTCAGCCGCTGCCGAATATCGATGGCAAAGGCGACCCGTTTGCCAACGAATACAACCGATCATTCTCCATTGATGTGCCTGAGGGTAAGCACACCGTTCAATTTGATAACCTAGGCGATGACTGGATCTCAGTGGACGACTATCGGTTCGAGGGTTTTTAGCTTAGGCCTTAGCAGCAGGGCAGATTGCCTCTGCAGTCACTGACTGCCCTTTCTAACAATAACGATAAATCTAGTTCATTGATACGTATGCGCCATCAGCAAATTAACCATGATGCCGCGGGTTTAGTCACCCACACGACTACGTTCCCAAAGCTGACGCTTCGGGAACTGCGTCCAGTGTAGGTTCCTGCACCGCACGGCATATCATTAACGGCCGGCGTCGCTTCACTCCGGCCGGCGCATAGATGCTACTTCACCATCGGTTAGGATGATACACACAACTGATGATTGGTGTGTTGTGCATCTTTGCTCACGCTGTGATAAATTTCCCATACTAGTAACCACCATGAACCTCATATTTCGGGCATCACGGCTTCTGTGAGCGCATACTACCGTCACATTTGCCAATGTACCTGTATCTTGGGCCCACCAATGCTGCCATACTGCTTGTGTAGAGCCATTCGTTGACATTTACCCCAAATCCGCTGCACTGCAACCAGCATGTGAATGCTATTTTGCCATTGGCTCATATGTTTGACGCAAATGCGCGAAAAGGGCAGTCACTGTCTGCCCTTTTCGGATTGAGAGGGTCGCCTTACAATTACCATAATGAATAGATTGATTCTTTTGGCTATTTAGGGATTTACACACTCTTCTGGACTTGGCGTGACGGGAGATGCATTCTACTAGGTTCCATATAGTAGCTCCCTGTGTTCTACAACAAGATAAGGTGTGGCACTTGACATGAAATAGCCGATGCTATAACCAGATACACACAACAATAACCCGTTCTCTGGTTGAACATCATTCTTATCCACTTGAACATGAATGCGATACTTGAGGTCGTTGAAACATAATACTATTGGAAATTCGACGCATCTCCACACATATGGCTCTGTCTTGTTCATCTCACAGCATGTGATGTCAATGGCGGAGATGATATCGCCTCTAACCTCGTCCATATCATCTTCGGGATCGATGTGCCGTCTCTCCACGGCACTTTTAGGCCATATACAATCATCGAGATGCTGTTCCTCAACCGTGCCATCATCCATTGGCAGGTTGAGGTTATAGGTCTCAGTTTCGTAAGCTAACTCAGTACGATAATAGCATTCCATACAACACGATAGCATGTCATTCTCAATGGTCGCGAACTCAATATGCATTGAATACTCAGCGTTCATGTCACGAACAACTAACGCTAGCTGGCAGATCTGGCGTCCAAGAATGACCGTAGAAATTGAGCTAAATGCGTATATCGCACGATTAGCTAGTTCATTTTTTTCTTGTGACATCAGTAGTTACTTCCTTCATATGAACGGTATGGGGGCCATTCTATCCTGACATCAACCATACAGTGCTTCCCCATGGATCCGCCGCGACCATCAAATGCCATCCGGTATACGAGTATATGCGCTGCCGAGTTCGTCAGAGTGTGAGCACATCATAGGCTTTGTGCGTCACTAAGCCATCCGCGATTTATATAACTCTTACGAATCGGCAGTGGGTGGCACTCTACATCCGCGTCAATTCCCATCTGTGTCAATCTCTTCTGCCAGGCTTGCTTGTTACTACTGATATATACCTGCCGTTTTGTGGTGTCAATGACATAATACCCAGAACGGGATTCACCGATTACACCTTGCTTCACTACTCGAAAAGTGATGGCATTATAAACATATATATGCTGCCGTGATCTATGAAATTCGATTGGTTCTGGAGCAGTAGAGTTGGGAACCTTATATCCGTATGATTTAATGGCGGCAGGGACTATTCCATCACAGCCCGGTGTTAAATCTGGGTTTAGGTAATAGAATTGATCACCCGAAGGAGTAATCATAAATTCGGTGACCGCAGGATCTTTGTGTTTCCAGTATGCCAATTCGATATGCTTCCATCCTGTAGGTATCCATGGAATCGCAAGAATGACCAGCATCGCTGCCACATTAATCTTAAGCCACTTCCATAC
>CAZFLA010000190.1:0-5617 GCA_964519405.1 uncultured bacterium | reverse complement strand
TATGAGCCATTAAGAATGGCCTGAATTTTAGATAAAATCGTGTATATTCCTGCTAAATATAAGAAATACTCGCGAATTCCCCACTTTTTCACTTGAATAACTCTATGCAAACGGATAATGTATAAAAGAAGCACCAACTACAGGAGTAAGCGTTCATGAAGTTCAACATGCATCATAGAGGATCATCTGTTATAGGGCTTAAGACTAACGCCATTGTCAACCCGATGGGTATTGACACGCCTGAGCCTAATTTTAGCTGGTATATGCTGAACTGCGCTCGCGGAGCCGAGCAGTATGCATATCAAGTACAGATGTCCACATCCGTCGCCGCGCTGCGTCGTGGTGAGTGCGACATGTGGGATACCGATATGATCAAGGAATCGACCCAGTGTGTCAAGTATGCAGGTGTTCCCCTGAAGGGCGCCACCCGGTATTACTGGCGTGTCCGCGTGTGGGATCACCGCGGTGTATCAAGTGCTTGGTCTGATCCCGCCATTTTTGAAACCGCCATTCTCGACGGCAACTGGGGTGCCAAATGGATATGCATGCCGAAGGATATGCGTGCCGCAAACCCCACAACCATTCCAATCTTCCGAAAAGAACTGCTCATAGTCCGACGCGCCCGATGGGCTGCGTTGTATGTTTCCGGTTTGGGATATCAAGAGGTGTATGTCAACGGCTTAAAAGTCGGCAACAGCGTGCTCGATCCCAACAACGGCAACCTCGAAACGAGCGTGTCTTATCAAACACATGACGTCACCGAGCTGTTCAAAATCGGACGGAACTGCATCACAGCAATGGCAGCCCCGGGTTGGTGGAAGAAGGAACCTTCGCTCATCATACGGCTGCACATCGTCTACAGCAACGACTCGGAAGAGATCCTTGGCACAGACGAAACATGGGATTGCCGCCCCAGCCATATTATCTCCAGCAGCATATATAACGGTGAGGAAGTTGACCGCCGTGTTGAAGATGAGGAATGGTATCAGCCAGTTCTGCATGTAAGCGATGGTTGGCAGCCCGCAGAAGTCAGCGAGGTCACCACAAAACTCGTTGCGCAAACTCAGCCGCCTATCGAGTGCATCGAGACCATCGCACCGAAGCTGATCACGCAACCGCAGCCTGACGCCTGGTTGTTTGACTTCGGGCAGAACATCGCCGGGCGATGCAAACTCCGTGTGGACTTCCCAGGTGGAACAAGGATTGTGCTTAAGCACTCCGAGCTGCTGAACCCAGACGGCACCATCTGCACTGAAAACCTGCGCACCGCAGAAGCCACTGATGTTTATACCTGCCGCGGACGAGGCGTGGAGGAATGGGAACCCAAGTTCACATACCACGGCTTTAGGTATGCACAGTTAGAAAACTTCATGGGCACTCCTACCCAAAACACCTTAACGGCGCAAGTGATACATACAAGACTTGAGCCAGCGGGTTATTTCAACAGCAGTGACATGCTGCTCAACAAAATCTGGACCAACTGCATCTGGGGATACCGCGACAACTACCATTCCATCCCCACCGACTGTCCTCAGCGCGATGAGCGGATGGGATGGATGGCAGATGCGCATATCGCCGCCGATATGGCCATGCACAACTTTGCCATGGAAGCCCCATTCAGTAAATTCCTGGATGATATCGCGGAGACCATGAGTGATGAGGGCACGCTGCCCGATACTGTGCCAACATACTTTGGCACACAGCCAGGCGACATCGCGTGGACTATCGCATACCATATCATCTCATGGGATCTTTATCACCACACCGGTCATACTCACACTCTGGAAAAACACTACGACAAGCTGCGTCGGCACGTAATGTGGTTGTGGAACAGGTTTGACACCAACATCCTGCCAGAATGTAAGTATGGCGACTGGATCGCACTGGAACCAACGCCTAAGGACTTCATCAATAACTGCGGGCTGCTGCACATGATCCAGCTCCACATCAAAATCGCCAAGGTGCTGGACAAACAGGACGATGTTGAGTTCTTCGCAGCACAAGCCGAACGGCTCACCCAATACATCAATCGCGGCTACTACAGCGTGAACAAGTGCTCATATGCTAACGGAAGCCAGCTCAGTTATGCATACCCCATCATTCTGGGGATCGTACCTGAGGAAGACTTCGAAAAATATGAGAAGAACTTCATCCGACAGATCAAACGAATGTGCAACGGACACCTCAGCACCGGTTTCGTAGGCACCAAGATACTTTTCGAAGCCTTGTATAAAATCGGCGAGATTGATCTCGGCTTGGAGCTTATCACCCAGCTGAGTTACCCAAGTTGGGGATATCAAGCCGCTATGGGCGCCACCACCATTTGGGAACTGTGGAATTATGCCACCGGGCGTGAAATGAACAGCCATAACCACCCAGCACAGGGCTTTATTGCCTCATGGATCATGCAGACCATAGGTGGAATTAAGATGGACGACGATGCTTGTGGATGGTCACACTTCACAGTGAAACCCCATATGTGGAATGACATGACAAATGCCGAAACCATCATCGAGACAGTGAAGGGCCGCGTGAGCTGCAAATGGCAGCTGTTGGATAAATGCTTCCCTGACACCGATATGAAGGGCTTGAAATTGTTCGTGCAGGTTCCTATCGGATGCACTGCCTCGGTCTATGTTCCGAAATACGGGCGAAGGCGTCCTGAGATACGGCTTGATGACAAGCGGGCATTCCGAGCAGGGCGTGTGATGAATAGCCAGAAGGATATCATTGGTGGAGAGGATCTTGGCAATTATGTGCGCCTTGATATAGTAAATGGAACCTACGAGTTCGAGGTTTCGTAAACAGCATCCAGATACGCAATCGGGGCGGGATATCCGCCCCGACCACTTAAGCTAAGCTTTTTCGCACAGCGCCTTCACACCGTCTAAAACCATCTGCACATTTTGTTCCAGCTTCTTGTGAATCAGCTTCTTCACTAACGCACCCAACAGCGGCACATCATACTCATAGTTCAGAGTACTGGTGAAGTTGGTGGCGCCGTTTTCCTCAGTCAGTTTCCAAACGCCGTCCATACTGGTCAGGTCGCCATCAATAGCCCGAAAATCAAGCTTGTGTTCAGCGTCATTCCACAGGTCGTCCTCTGTCCAGCCAACCTTCATGTTGAATTCACGCACCAAGCCTACCCACTTTGTTACGGTGTGACTGGCATCATCACTTCGCTCCAGCACCGTCAAGGAATCGAGGTCGGGCATGATATCCGGGAACTTCTCAACATCCTTCATCACTTTATAGACCGAGTCAATTGGCGCATTTATGATCACATTTTGCACGATTGTAGGCATATATCACAGCTCCTTGTTGCTGACAGAAATATCATCTCCTTTATTATGCCGTTATTCCATATGAATATAACTATCGTGCGGAAAACATCGTATTTAATGGCTAGACGCTTGACTCGGCAGTGCATCCAGCGGGTACAAATAATACGTGAACGATCCTGATCGAACTTATAGGAGAGATAACAAAATATGGCTCACGAATTACCTTCACTTCCATATGCATATAATGCATTGGAACCATACTACGACGCTGAAACTGTAAAACTCCACCACGACATCCACCACAACGGATATGTGACGGGACTTAACGCTGCTGAAGGTAAAGTCGCCGCGATGCTGCAGAGCGGAGATTATGCTGCCGCCAAGGCTCTTGCCAAAGAGCAAGCATTTCATGGCAGTGGTAATATTCTGCACACCATATTCTGGACGAATATGACGCCAAAGGGCGGCGGGGCACCATCAGGCGAACTCGCCAAGAAGATCGCAGCCGACTTCGGCAGTTATGATGCTTTCAAAGCGCTATTCCTTGCAACAACCAATGCTGTTGAAGGAAGCGGCTGGGGTGTTCTCGCCTATCGTAAATCTGATGACAAATTGGTCGTGCTTCAAGCAGAAAAGCATGAAGTATTGGCTCAATGGGGCGTCACACCCATTTTGGTGCTCGATGTTTGGGAACATGCATATTACCTCAAGTATCAAAACCGACGGCCCGAATGGACCAAAGCGTTCATGGAACACCTTGTAAACTGGGCCGATGTAGCCCAACGCTACGCGGCTGCAAGGAAATAGAAATCCTACTGGGGGCGGCCCATCAGCCGCCTCAGATTATGACTTTATTCGTGATGACATGACAACAATATGGCGGTCCACGAATCAACCGCCCACTCAGCAGCAGAGATTTCCATCCCACATGTCTCGTGCAATAGCTTCACATGAGGAGCCTTAGGTGATACCATGCCGTAACGCTTGGCCTCGTTACGCAAGCGAGATGGAATGCCCTGTTCTATGCACCTGATCAATAGGTTAATGGCACGTGATTGATTTGGACAGAGATCCTTCATGAGGTTTCGAAAGACATCCACTGATGAGATGAGTGGATATCCCTTCTGTGTGATCTGCTCTACGACCGTCCTGACAATCAGTTCTGATTCCGCAGGTAACGGAATAACGTCGACGTTTCTTGCATACTTGTCCTGCTCACATGGAAGCTTTTGCTCATAGAGGCAGGCTTCACGGATCAAGGTCGCTACTCGATCAATGTGCTCCTGTGCGATAATCGTTAAGGTGTTTTTTTCGGCAACGTCTAGATTTTGATCGGCAATTGTCTTTTCTAGGGGTTGAAGGATGCTATCAATCGACTGCTTCACCTTGCTGCTAAGTCGGGTCAGAATCTCCCTGGTCTGTTTTGAAATTTCGCGCTTATATGCTTCAGTTATCCTGCTAGTGATCGCAGGAAGCTGATGCACAATATTGAGCACTATTTTCTGTTTGACCTCAGCCATTTTATGCGGAGCGAAAATATCCACAAGCCATTCCATACCAACATCAATCAGAAATTTCGTGATCGGCCCAAATGAACTGCTCACAATCTGAGATATTCCAGCGTTTATATTGTTTGCTGTGCCAGTAGTATCGACGACCGTATGTTCATGATCGACCTGAATCATTAGTTGATCAAATAAATCATATGTGGCGGTGTTAGTATCGAGCTGAGAGGCACATACAGCGATCTTACTTTCTATTTCCAATACCATCTGTCTTATTAATGGCATATATAGCTGGGTGGTTAAGTGGTCTACTGTCTGGTTTACCGCAGTCTGCACCATGGATACAATAAGGGTTGCACCTCCGTGGGTAAGTGAGCTCATGCTTTCTGCGCGAATAGAATCGATGACGATAGAGTCAAATCCGACAAGATATTGCCGGACTTGGGTTTCAAAGTCGACAGTGAACACTTGTCGTCCTGCGGCGAAAGAAGCAGTTACCTCGTTAAGCAGTTGATTCATCTGGTCCGCCAACAGTTTATAACTTGCGAGTTTATTAGTAACCTCGCCAACACTCATCCCATACCCCTGTTTGAGTATCTGCAAATGGCGTTGTAGTAGTTGTTGTTGTTCGCGAATAAGGCCAATGTGCAGATGAAGGAATCCACTCCCAGTTCGCTCAACAAGGTATTTCTCCAAATCACTAACGAGAGCAGGGAGACCAGACATCTCCATTCCAGGGCTAACTAACCGCAGAGCTTTGTTTGTTGCCCATTTAGCGGATATCGGCCATATTTGCGGGTGCTTGTTAAAGGCATCTGCTAAAATATC
>CAZFLA010000189.1:0-5627 GCA_964519405.1 uncultured bacterium | reverse complement strand
AAGGGTGACAACAACGGCATTGACACACGCGTCATCACCGAAATTGCGGAAGTCTTCCAAAAAGACATGGGCGTTGATATTTCCCCATCATACCCATTCGTGGGATCGCACTTTAATGTGACCAGCGCGGGTATCCATGCTGATGGAATGATGAAAGACGCGGAGATCTACAACATCTTCGATACTGACAAAATTCTCGATCGGCCTGCTCGCGTTAATATCACCGATAAATCCGGTGTAGCTGGTGTGGCCCATTGGGTGAACCATTACTTAGGTCTGCGCGAAGAGGTTGCGCTTGATAAACGCCATCCAGGGCTTGTCAACATCATGGAGTGGATTAAACGTCAGTATGCAGTGGGTCGCGTGACTTCAATATCTGACGAAGAGATGTTGATGCAGGCACGCATGCATCTGCCCGAATACTTCAAGTCGGACTTCGACAAGCTTCGTGATCATGCGCTGAACCTCGTAGAAAAGATCGTACTTGATTTGGTGCAGAACCCGCAGATCAGGAGCATGGACAACCAAAGCATAGAAACTGTGCTTGAAGATTCCGTGCATCAGCACGCGTTCATCCAGTTTGCCTATGTTGTGGACATGAATGGTATGAAGATCACCAAGAATGTCACGCAGCCGCAATACCGTGAGACCTTTGGCTCGTTCGGTCTGGATGAAAGCTTCATTGAACGAACTTGGTTCAAAGGCGCGTTAGATGCTGGCCCCGGCCAGGTTTACATCACTGAGTTCTACAAATCACGCATCACAGGTGCGTTATGCATCACCGTGTCAAGTGTGATCGTAGACGACGATGACAACCCGGTAGGCGTATTAGGTACAGACCTCAAATTCGAGGTACTGGTCCGCACGCACGATGCGCTTCGATAAGAAGCTCCAACGAATCAACAAAGGCCTCCCATCGATAACCGATGGGAGGCCTTCCTGATTTCCAGCATATCACGACTAATCTGCTAGCGCTTTAAGCCGTATTTCTCCAGATCCGCACGTGCTTGATGGGCAATGTCTGCACTGTCCTGCCTGATGTATGCCCAGCCAATCGGAACGCGGCTTACGCACTCCGCACCGATGGCACTTGGCTGCCACAAAGGTGCATGCCATGATGTACTTGCAGTATCGGGATTAAACGCCGCGCCAGCTCGTTCGATAAACCTGGGGATACGTAACTTCCCAAGCTGCTTATTCGCATCGCTCGGCAGCACGCCATCTGAAAGATATGGCACCACAAGCGCCTTATATTTGCTCAGGTCTTCAGTGAGGTTGTCTTCGCAGATAATCCTTACGGGTATGCCCGCATCTGTCAGCAATTTCCACCATCCAAACATGGTGTCATGCAGCCATTCGCTTTTTTCACGGTAGCAGTATGTGCTCCAACTGCTGAACATCAGCAGAACCGTATCTGCTTCTTTCCAGCTCGGTTCATACTGCTTACGGCCGCGCACGAGCCGTCCGCCGTGTGCTATCAATGCGTATTCACTGGGCATGGTGTCGTAATAGCTGAAATTCGCCATCTTCAAACCGCCGCCGGTCAAAACAACCTCTTCAGCAACACGCTTCTGAATATCATCTGTATAGCCAGCATTACGAATTGTGACAGGCGAGTCAAATTCAAAACATACAGGAAGTTTGGTTATCCCTTGAAAAGCCTGCACCACTGCGCGGACGTGCCACAGAGGTGTAGAACCAGGATGCCAAAAGAAGTCATACGAGTGAACTACCTGGTTTGATCCGCGGGTGAGCCCCCAGTAGTCTTGATTGCTCATACTCGCGCTTTCACGGCGATAGCTTTCACCAAGCGGGCTGCTGATCTGTGCATTTGGGTCACCAGCACGGCACGCGGCCACGAACCGAGCAAACGCATCCCGCCACAACTGCTGTCTGAAAGCAATCGTGGCGCGGCTTTCGGCTGATATATCCGCAACCCCATTTGTCGGCTGCGGCAGGGCTGGTATCTGAGGTAATGGTGCATTACCGCACACATTCTTCAACCATGCAGGGCGTCGGCTAACGGCTTGCTGCCACTTCTTAATGCAGCTGGCATCCCAACTCCACCAGTCGGCAAACTTCAGCTCCGCATGAACACCAATGAAGCTGTTTAACAAAACATCCTTGCCGCGCATTGCTTGGGCGATAGCAGTATTTAACGGTGCAAAATGTGCCCAAAAGCGCTCATCAGCAATCGATGGTATCCGAAAGCTGCAAGCAGGCAATCCGGGTGCAGCCTGCCAGAAATCGCCATGATACCAAGCTGGAACGCAGCCGGCATAGTAGCTGTTCACCCTCAGCCGAACACCCAAACCCAACTGTTCGCAAATGGCGACACGCTCAAGAAGCCACCTCAGGTCAATCTGGTTTGGCTTTGGTTCAACAACATTCCATGGCACACTCATTTCAATCCGTGTACCGCCAACCTGCTTAAAGTCCTGACACCATTTCCGCCATGCGGTAAGCTCTTTTGCCGGGCCTGTCCAGTCCCAAATATCTAGGCTGAGTTCGCAATTCATAAGGTGCTCCCCATATGTGTTTTTAGTATTGTATCCTGTTTCCTACGGCTCTGCCGTAGGATGCATCCCATACACCTGTCTAGTTATCGGTATAGCTAGAAAGCAGTACACTAGTAACTGAATAATAACTGCACATTTTGGGAAGTAACACGTTAATGGATACTATAAACGGCCAACAGCTGATACAAGTCATGCAAGCACAAGCTGAAGGCCCGAATGCCTCATCAATCACTGTCAACAGCATCAGCATAGATTCCAGGCGGATCGGTTCTGACGCACTCTTTTTTGCCCTGAAAGGGCATCATGCTGATGGGGCACAGTTTGTGGAAGCAGCTTTTAGGAACGGAGCCGTCGCGTGCGTGGTAGGACCAAACGCGCCTGCAACCACAACAGGAGTGTTATATCGAGTTGATAATCCGCTGAAGGCGCTTCAAAGGCTCGCGGCTTGGTGGCGCAGCCAGTTCACCGGCAAGGTCTTAGCCGTCACTGGCAGTAATGGCAAAACAATCGCTAAAGATGCGCTCACCAAAATCCTCATGAGCCAGCAATATGCAGCTGGCAGCATCGGCAGCTTCAACAGCCAGCTGGGTGTTCCGCTGGCGATGTGCCGTATTCCAAAGGAAGTCGACACTGCGATCATCGAGGCAGGTATCAGCGCGCCGGGTGAAATGGATCGGCTGCAGGCTATGATTCAACCGCAGTATGGCATCCTGACAAATATCGGATTAGCTCATGTTGCGGCCTTTGGAAGCCCCAAGCAGATTGCTAAAGAGAAGATGAAGCTGTTTCGCAGCCTGCCTAAAGATGGATGGTTGCTGGTTCCGGCAGATTGTGCGGAGATCGAGCCTCTGCTTGCGTCTATACACTGCCCCATTTATCGGTTTGGTTCGCCTAACAGCGAGCTGCCTTATGTGGACAGCCGGATGCGTCAACACGACGGCACATTACTAAATATCAAGTATCCAGACGGTCAGCGCTGTTTGGTGCCCGTACGCAGTTTTTCGCTGGAGTCCATCGGCAATATTGAGGCCGCAGTGTGCGCTGCGTGGTTATGCGGGCTAAATGCTGAACAGATCAGCACAGCACTGAACCTATACGAACCTGGTCAAACGCGCATGGAGATATGGCGCTCGCCTAATGGATTGACACTGATTAATGACAGCTGCTCATCGGACCCCATTTCGGTTCAGGCAGCACTGCGTACACTGCAGCATATGAAACAGACCAGCGGTAGGGCCGTGTTCGCCTTCGGCGGAATGCGCGAACTTGGCAGTTATCAGCAGCAAGAGCATGAACACATCGGCGTCATGGCAGCCGAAGCTGGCGTCGATACACTCGCCCTATTCGGCGGTGAGGGTTTGGATGCCACGGCTCAGAGTTACCGCAAAATGCATCCCAATGGTAAAGTGTTCCTCTTCAAAGACGTGAATGAGCTCGCGGAATCGCTAAAGAAGCAGTTATCGTCCACCGATACAGTGCTCTTTAAGGGACCGCGCGGTGGGGGAATCGGCAGAGCCGCACGCATCATCACCAACGCCATGGCATATAACCGTATGATGGTGGATATGGGGGCCATCGCCGAAAATGTGGCGGCAGTTCGCCGCAAGGTAGGTCCGAATTGCAAAATCCTTGGCATGGTGAAGGCCCTCGCCTACGGCAGCCACCTGGATAAGCTCAGCACAGAGCTTCAATCAATCGGTCTCGACATGCTGGGTGTAAGCACGGCTGACGAAGCCGTACAGATACGCCAAGCCGGCGTGAACCTGCCGATTCTGGTGATGCTCTGCACGCCCGATGAGGTCGACAAAGCAGTTCAAGCCCGAACAATCCCCGTTGTATATAGCTTTGATCTTGTCGCCCCGCTAGCACAAGCGTGCCAGCGCGTAGGTGTTACCCTGCCTGTTCACATCAAGGTAGATACCGGTATGGGCAGAACGGGTGTTCGGCCCACGCAAGTTCTGCAGCTAGCCAAGCAAATAGAGGCTGCCGGTGGCCTTAAAGTCGCCGGACTGGTATCCCACTTCGCCTGCGCTGACGACCCCGCAGAAGATGAATTCACGCTGAAGCAGATTGAGCGTTTCAACTATGCAAAAAACGCCTTGGAGCAGGCAGGCTACACCAACCTTTGCTGCCACATGTCAGCAACCGCGGGAGCCGTGCGGTTCCCTCAAGCGCATTTCGACATGGTAAGAATTGGTCTGGGCCTATATGGCTGCTACCCATCCGACGCTGTAGAGGAGCTCATACAATTCACCCCAGCGGTGACGCTAGTCAGCCGTATTGCCGAGGTTAGGGAGTACAAGAAAGGCGACCGCATTGGCTACAGTGGCACTTATAAAGTGACCCACGATGGCTTCCGAGCAGGGATACTGCCTATCGGATACAACGATGGACTGCCGCTGATGCTAAGCAATGTGGGCGTGACGATGATAGACGGTCTGCCTGCACCAATAGTCGGCCGCATTAGTATGGATTCCTGCGCGATCGACCTTTCGGAGGTGCCCCAAGCAGGAGTTGATACGGAAGTTTTGATATATGGCAGACACAACGGCGGGGAGATCCGTGCAGAAAAGCTGGCGGAACTCGCGGGAACCCATGTGTGGGAGCTGATGGTCCGCACAGGCAGTCGTGTCCAGCGCGTATATGTAGGTGAATAGGGCACAGAATCACCACAAACTCCCATATATAATATAACTATAGTATTCATCGGATTGCGTTCCTTCTACCCGGTGGTAATCACCGGTGTTCGTTGTGGCCTGTGCCACCCTACTATCTGTATGGAGGGAAACCATGAAAGAAGTTGCCGCAGCCGCAATCGGAGTAGCAGCGCTATTAGCCGGTTGCCAGCGTAAACAGAATTCCGCCAGCGGAGGTCGTAAAAAGACACCCAAAATCGTCCGTGGTGAAGTGTTCTACGCTGAAGGAACCGACTATAAAGCCATGCTGACATCGCTTCTGAAGTCGATGGGCGGTATTGAAGCTTTTGTTAAGAAGGGCGATTCTGTCGTCATCAAGCCGAACTGTGGTTGGATGCGCACGCCTCAACAAGCAGCAAATACCAATCCCCAGGTAGTAGCGGCTATGGTTGATATCTGCAAGTCTGCAGGA
>CAZFLA010000188.1:0-5811 GCA_964519405.1 uncultured bacterium | reverse complement strand
CAGATAATTTGCAATGCGTCTTCTGTGATCTAGTAAATGCAGCTCCGCTCATGCTTTATCGCACCGGAATCTGCCCGATGATACCCATCAGCGTATATTCGCGTTCATCCGCGGTTTGGATACCCGAGGACACTAACGCAGATGGACACACCAGCATGTAGATGCAGATTAGCAATTGGCTCATCACTAAATCGTAAAATAATCCCTGGTCTCTGCAAATCGCAGAGACCAGGGATTATATTGTTGTTAGCAAACTATTGGGTGCTGACTAAACGCTAAACTTACTCTTACATAACTGTCAGCTGGCTGCACTTTCACTTTCGTTATCTAGCCCCTCAAGCGCCACCTTAAATTGTTGGTTGTAAAGGGCTGCATATTCGCCGTCTAGTGCAAGCAGCTCGTCATGGGTGCCCATTTCGATGATCTGCCCTTGCCCCATGACCACGATCTTATCAGCCTTGACAATGGTGCTCAGGCGGTGCGCGATGACGAAGCTGGTTCGGCCTTCCATCAGCCGCTCTAATGCTTGTTGAATCAGCGTTTCTGTCTCGCTGTCGAGTTGGCTGGTGGCCTCATCTAAGATCAAGATGCGGGGATCACTCAGCAATGCGCGAGCGATGGCCATGCGCTGGCGCTCTCCACCTGATAGCTTTACGCCGTCCTCGCCATATTTCATTTTGTAGCCTTTAGGCATCGCTTCGATGACGTGACCGATGTTGGCGGCGTGTGCGGCTTGCTTCACCTCGTCATCTGTGGCATCCAGCTTACCGTAGCGGATGTTTTCCATCAGTGTGTCGTTAAACAGGGTTGTCTCCTGAATAACAACGCCGATTTGCTGCTTGAGGCTGTCCAAGGTGATATCGCGCAGATCCAAGCCATCAATGGTAATCTGACCTTTGGTGACATCGTAATGACGCTGCAGCAGGTTCATGAGCGTGGTTTTGCCGCTGCCGCTGGATCCCACGAGGGCAACCATTTGACCAGGCTTTACGTCGATGTTGATGCCCTTAATGACAGGCTGACCAGGCTCATATTCAAACCAGACATCGTCGAATTTCACCGCACCGCGGATTTCTGGAAGCAGCTTGGCATCTGGTGCATTATCGATAGATGGCTTGGTGTCGAGCATGTAAAAAATCCGCTCTAGCGCGGCATTGGTCCGGGCCAACAGCTCATTCATCTGAATGAGGCGAAGGATTGGGCCATACATGTAACCGCCGATGTATGCGATGAAGGCGTTGAGTTCACCCGGGGTGAGGGTGGTATGGTTCATAGCGGCTTTACCGCCGATATTCATGACCATCTGGCCACCAAACCACAGCAACACGGCGGTTCCCATTGCGCCAATGACCTCGGCGTTAACCCACAACCCAGTACCTAAGCTGCCCTGCCTGATGTTCAAGCGCAGAAGCCCTCGCGTGGTGCCTACGAACTGCGAGACCTCATAGCGTTCTTGGGCGTAGGACTTTACTACAGATACTGCTGCGAGTTTTTCGTAGAGATTGCCCAGCATGGTATCGCGCTGATCGCGAACCAAACGACTGTTCCACTTGATTTTGCCGATGAATGCCAGGTAGTTCGCGATGTAGATGGGATACACGCACATGGCATACAGAGCCAGCACCCAGTTCATTTTGAATACGATGAACAGCGTCGCGATGAGCGTGGCGATATCGCTGATGAGTGTGGTAAACCCACCAGTCAACAGTGAGTTGACTGTGCCCACATCGTTGACGATGATGCTGACGAGTTTACCTGTCTGCCGCTTTTCGAAATAGCCAAGCGACAGGGTCTGCATGTGACTATAGAGCTTTTTGCGCATGTCATACATAAAGCGCTGCCCTAAAGTCGTAACCAAAATGCCTAAGCCGTATCCTACAATGCCCGCAAGCAGAGATATGCCCATGATAGAGGCAAATATCCACCATAGCGGGAATGTTTGCTTGTTATAGAGTTGGTCGAGTATCCATCCTATGATACGCGGCATCGGCATACCGATGGCGGCTGCACATAGGGTTAAGATAGCAACCCAGATCATGATCATGCGGTAAGGCATGACTTCTTTTATAAATCGGAGGATATTTTTCATATGTTTATGTCCGCGCGTTCCAGCGTTATAGCCATTTTACCCTTATTCTATAGCTGCTGCCTACCTAAATAGGGCGTGTTATCACATCGTCTTACAGTAATTACTGTATCTGCCGAAAATGAAGTGCCTAAAGTGCCGTTACCGCACAATTGAACGTCATCGTGATGTTTTCGGATCGTAGTTGTTAAATTGAATACCAGGCGCTTTGTATCGGCGCCAGCGAGGTGTTAATGTGGTGAAACGCAGCAGTTGACTGCCGTATCTGACGCTGCTAAGCGCCCACTGCGGCCACATTAATAACCAGATTGTTAACAATTGAAATGGGTAGTTTGCGGCTGCCAGCCAGTTCGGGTGCGCTATCAGCCAGCCTGCATAGCCCCCGAACAGCCATGCCGCAAAGGGTTGACTGACGATGTAACCTGCTGCTATCAGCCACAACTGTCCGGATTGGATACTCCGTGAGGGACAGTTTCCGATGCATCTCATACAGCTTTCGCAGCGGAAGCTCCACCATGGATGCCCATTCAGAAGCTGAACGCCATTCACAGGGCACTGCCGAACGCATAACCCGCACTGGTTACAGCTATGATCGGCATAGAGCATCTTTGCCAGGAAGAATCGCCCTAAAAGTAGGTAGAGCAGGCTGATATGTGCCAGAAGTATGCCGAAAATGAGGCTGATGATGCTGCCTGGCGGAAACCGGAACCGGCCATGCATCAGCGTGGAGATGAAGTGCTTGGTCTTGTGTTCTGCCCTGGATGCGATGGTGCTGATAGCTGTCTCACGAAATCCTGGATGCACCGCTATCCAGTTGGACGGCATATCAACGGCCATCACTCCTTGGATACGGTAACCCTTTAATAGCATGATCAATGCCAGCAGATAACCAGTAGTTCCCTCTAGTCCCGGCAGATGGCAGCCATATAGCTTCGTGCCCGCACGGGCTGGCATCACAAAGCATCTGCATTTCTGCTGAGCCCGCGGCATCAACAAAACATATCGTATCATGGCCCAGGGGGCAGTGAACCCATGCGTTGGGGTGAATAGCCCGATACATTGCGTGCCGTCTGCTACATGGTGGTCGCTTCGGGATGTCACAGGCAAGATGTTAGCAGACCAGCCATCGGCTGCCATCTGTTGCTTAGCCCATTCGGCGATCTTCAGGCTGTTGCCGGTACCGCTATACACATGTAGTTCCGCGTGGTTTGCCATGAAGCAAATACCTCGGGTTAATGATCTGCTGATGCTTCTAGTGACATCATATCATCGGTGCTGCAGAATTCGGTCGGTATATCTTACATGTAGCATAAACTGCCCTTGTTCTGGCACTATAGCTGTAAAGAGCTCATGAGCATGGATTGGGCCGATATGTCCGATCAGTCGGATCCGACCAATCCGGCAGATTGTAATCTGCGATACACGGCGGAGGAATAGGAATGGTGCTCACAAGATGTTTCTGGCTTGGCGCGTTTATAGCTGCTCTTGCTCACACCGCATTTGCGGTGCCGCAGGCAGCGGTTAAGGCTGCAGCGCTGCCGATAGACGGCGTGTTCAATGTGCGTCTTTTTGGTGCCAAAGGCGATGGTGTGACGGATGACACAGAAGCTTTTAGCAAAGCTGTGAATGCGGCTGCACCTGTAGGCGGTTGTGTGCGCGTACCGCCGGTCGGTGCCAATAAAGGATATGTCATCAAGCGCTCTATCACGCTGCCTGCAGGGGTATCACTGGTAGGCAGCATGGCTGGCTTTAGCAGTAACCAGGTGTGCTACCAGACGCAGGTGGTAGGCTCGCGCATACTTGCGCGACCAGCGCCCGATCAGTATTCCGAAGCTCAGAAGAAGCCGCTGTTCATGCTGGAAGCAGGCACCACGGTCAAAGGGCTTGTGATTATCTACGATCAGCAGCCATTCCCCAGCGACGAGGAGTTCAATAACAGGTCATCGCGTTATTACTACCCCTCGTTCGATGCAGCACGGCGCAGTTTTATCAAAGATCATGTGAAACCATGCGGCCCGACATTTTATACTCAAAATGCTAATGTGGTCATTGAAGATATCGCGTGCGATCGGTATACCGACTTCTATTTCCAAGCTGAGGGCGGAAAGTGCATCGCTAACCGGATATTCCTATATGGTTACGGTCGTGGATTTGTGATGGGTCGGTGTTTTGATGTGAACCGCATACTTCATGTTCACGGCGTGCCGAATGTCAACTACATCAATCCTGGCAAAATGGGTGACAAAACCTATTCCTGGATATATGGAATTATCACCAGTAATCCCAACAATGTGGGCGTTCAACTCGCACAAGCGGACGGATATACCCTTGAGGATGTCACCTTCTTTGGTATACATACGGGCATTCGGATAGGAGGCAGCAAGCAGTATCCGCTGGTGAACCCAGTCACCGGCACAACGTCCTATTACGATACGGATCTGCAGAAGGGTGTGGGTGTATGGGAGAACCAACCGTATAAAGGCAACGGCGCATGGGGTGATATCAGCGCTCTGAAGGTCGACCAATGTATGATTGGTGTGCACTTCATATGGCCTACTCAGCTATCAAATAGAATATCAAATGCATGGATATCCACTGCGATATATGATGGTGTTAAGTTTCCTTCGGCTGCTTCGAGCAAAGCCGGGGAGGTCGGTCGGCAGGGTGCTTTTGTTATTGAACCAAGCTGCAGTGTGGAAAACAACGTGGGTATATGCCCTACTGTGATGGCGAATGGCGTGTTCATCGCCAGCTACAACGACACCCCTCGGTTTGGTCCTGCCGCCGCGAATGCCGTCGATGCCGCTGGCCGTGCGTTTCTTTTTGGCGGTGACATGAATGTAGACATCAGCGGGTTGCTGATGAACGACCCATATCGTGAGGATATGTTATGGGCTCGTGCAGAGACATCGCATAGGCTGAGTTTCAAGATTCGTGGGTATACTGTGACCGGTAACCCACAACCCGACATTGCACTCAATCAAGACCTTATGAAAGTGAATAGATAATACACAGTTATGGCATACGATATTATTCTGGCATCTGCCTCTCCGCGTCGCACCGAGCTATTGACTCAGATGGGGGTATCCTATCGGGTTATCCCGGCAGATGTCGATGAAACTGTCGATCAGCCACTCTCACCAGCCGAGATGGTGCGTGAGTTGGCATTCCGGAAGGCTTTAGCGATTTCAGCTTTGTATCCATCGGCATTGGTCATCGGTGCCGATACGCTAGTCGCGTATGGTGAGCATATCCTCGGTAAACCCAACAGCTCCGAGCATGCTTTTGAGATGCTCTCAATGCTGAACGGTAAGTGCCACGAAGTGTATACAGGTATCGCACTGATATGCCACACAGGGGGTATAAACATCACTGCTTCCGAATGCTCTCAGGTTTGCTTTCGTAAAGTGGATGAGCAGTTGCTGCATCGGTATGTGGCCACAGGTGAACCGATGGACAAGGCAGGGGCATACGCCATCCAAGGCCATGGCGCGGTGCTAGTAGAAAAAGTAGTGGGGTGCTATAACAACGTGGTCGGTTTGCCCACAGCTCTCTTAAGCGGGTATCTTGAGAAGCTGGGCGTGGATTTGCTGCTGTCTGTGTGAGATGGAAGGCCGTATTTCGAGCAATCTTAAAAAATAAACCAAGTCAATGTCAAGGTAGCCATGATGCCGCGGGTTTAGTCACCCACACGACTACGTTCCGGAGCTAACGCTCCGGGAACT
>CAZFLA010000187.1:0-5868 GCA_964519405.1 uncultured bacterium | reverse complement strand
GACAATACTATCAGAACGCCGGTGATAACTGATATCAATTTGGCAGTCTTCATTATTTTGCGTCCTTTCGTTAAGACACTACGTATAATATGACTCATTTTTTAACGCCATGTTTCATTAGATTGTCACTCAGCCCAAAATACCGCTCACGCCAGCCGATTTATCACCACTTAACGGGGATACGGCACCCCTTCTGGGCGCTTTCGATGGCAGAAAACACCATCGCCAGACTTTTAATGTTGTCATGGCATTCACCAACCGGTGTCTTTCCGGTTACGAGGTATGTCAGCATCTCGTTTAGTCCACCGGCAAAGCCCTCGAATTTCATTGGGCTTTGCACAGGTTGAAGCTCACCCAACTCCACGTAAAATCCCTGAGCACTTTTCACGACCTGCCCAACGGCTGCACGGTCTTTTTCGAGTATCATGGTGCCTTTATCACCCACAAAGCGCCAGTCACCATTCCAGCTAGTGTGGCATCCCTCGGAGCACCAACTTCCTCTGTAGTTGAACACCACACCATCGCTCATCTCAAAAATGCAGCTAGCAGACGCGTTTCCCTTATACCAAGAGCCTGCAGGGTTGAACTCATGGGTATACACGGCAACGGGATCAGCGCCCGTGATGCTGCGCATCATATCAAAGTGATGTATCGACATGTCCAAAATCAAAGGACTGTCCATTTCATCTCTGAACCCACCGAAATGAGCACCAATATAGAAGTCGCAGTTTACAGTGGTAATCTGCCCAAGCAGCCCTTGTGCAATCGTTAGCCGTGCGGAATCGTGACTGTTGACAAATCTGCGGCTCTGGCTGACCATATAGAGCTTGCCGCTCTTCTCGCTGGCCTCAACCATCTGCTTAGCCTGTTCCATTGTGGCAGCCATGGGCTTTTCACCGATCACATGGCAGCCTAACCCTAAAGCGGTCGTTGTGACATGGCAATGCGCACCGGGCACAGTTAAGTCCAGAACGAAGTCTGGATTGTGCTTTTTGATCATCGCCACCATATCGGTGCTGCACTCCGCGGTAAGATGATATTTAGCGGCTTGAGCCTTCGCGGCATCGATGTTCAAATCGACGACCGCTTTGACCGTCACCTGCCGGGCGGCTATAGCCTCAAACCAAGGATTGCTGATTCCACCAGCACCTACTACCACTATCGATGCTCCCATCGATTGCCTCCTCTAGTTGTTACAAATTCACTGCATTACTGCATTTGTTTAACTGAGTTTACCAAGCTGGTGTTGGCTTTTCAAGCAGACACCACTGTAAAATGATTATGCTTTGGACACTTCATCCTCAAACACACTTTATACAGATATCTGCATACTCGGAGCTGGCGCAGCAGGACTAACTGCCGCCATCACCGCGGCCAAATTGGGCGTCAAGGTGCTGCTGATCGATAGGATGCCCCGTGCGGGTAAAAAGATCCTCGCCACCGGCGGCGGACGCTGCAATCTGGCAAACACCAACATCAGCCCCAGCCACTTCAATGATCGAGCCGCGGAGCTTGTGAGCAGTTGCTTGCAGTCACATGGGCTGCCAAGCATTATCTCTTTTTTCCAGTCTTTGGGAGTGTATACATACGATGAAGAGGGAAAGCTCTATCCTGTCACACGCCAGGCAGCAACCATCCTTACGGCCCTAGAAATCGGCTGTGAAATGCACGGTGTGCAGATGCTGCTGGGTTCTGCCGTTAACCGGATATCCAAGACGAACAAGATGTTTGTCATCGAAACCGACGATAAGGTGATACACAGCCGTAAGCTCATCATGTGCACAGGAGGGCGAACATACCCTGCCCTGGGTTCCGATGGAAGCGGCTACCCACTGGTAAAGATGCTGGGGCATAATGTGCTGCCAGCAATCCCCTGCTGTGTTCCTTTGGTATGTAAAGATGCCTTGTGCCATCCGTGCCAAGGTTTGAAGCTCACTGCAAGAGTCAGTGTGGATGGATACCCGTCCGCTAGTGTTGTGGGTGACCTGCTTATTACAAAATACGGACTGAGCGGCACAACAATTTTAGATATATCGGATGTGGTCAGCGAACAACTCAACCGAGAACATAAAACAAGCTGCGGTCTTCATGTGGATTTTGCGCCCTTTATCACCGATGATCAGCTTCAGACTGAGCTCAACCGGCGCCGTCAATGGCCTGCGTCGCCCGCACAGATGCTAAACGGCATACTGCCAAGTAAGCTATCTGCTGCACTGGAAGCAGTGATCGGTAAGCAGGGATACATCAACGCCATCAAGCATTACTCTTTCAACATCACCGATACCCGCGGTTGGAATGAAGCAGAGTTCACTAACGGAGGTGTACCCTGCTGCGAGGTGAATTCAGACGATCTTTCCTCCACCTGCTGCCACGGGCTATACCTTGCAGGTGAACTGCTGGATGTGCATGGGCAGCGAGGCGGCTATAACCTGGCTTGGGCGTGGATCAGTGGGATGATAACAGGTAATAACGCGGCAAAATCTAGTAAAATTACCAGTTGAATGTAGACATATATGCACCACATAGGGGTATAATACTTTCGTTAAGGTTTCTAATTGATGTGGAGAAATCAAAATGACATTTGATCCAGAAAAGCACCTCATTAAGCTTCAAGGCAACCGTTCCTATCTGCCAGTTAGCGCACGGCTCGTTTGGTTCCGGGAACAGCACCCAAACTGGCGCATTGAGACACAAATTCAACAGATCGATGTGGAATCAGGTCTGGCGATCTTTAAGGCCAGTATCATTGATGATTCAGATCGAGTGATAGCCACAGGCACAAAAATGGAAACACGTGTCGGTTTTCCAGACTATGTTGAGAAAGCGGAAACCGGAGCCATCGGCAGAGCGCTGGCAGTAGCCGGATTTGGCACACAATTCGCGCCGGAACTCGGCGATGAAGCGGTTCGCACATCCGACGGCGGCCAAGGGGTGTGTGAGGAGTGCGGTACCCCGATGACTGAAGCACAGGTGAAGTTCAGCCAAGATAAACTGAACAAAGTGATCTGCGGTAACTGCCAGAAACGGCAGAATACTAGTAAATAATCTAAAATGATCTGATCCAAAACCTAGTATAAATACGGACTTTTGTCTGCCAATTTACACCTCAGCATTGGGTACATTAACGGTACACCATGATATTTTTATCGCGGGTGACTGAGGTGTAACCATGGCATACGAAGACTCCGTATTACGCCGGGCTATCATGCATGAGATGGCGAAGCACCAACTAACCGCAGACAACCTAGACGTTCATGTAAACCGCGGCATCATCTACCTATCTGGGGTGATGGTGCAGCAAAAAACACCAAACGCCCTTGATGCTAAAGGCGAACTAGAGCGAGTGGTCCGCATATTCCGAACGAAACCGGGTGTGCGCGACGTCGTTGTCGAAGTCAAGATCATGCAGTAGTCGCCTTATAGCTGTCGCTTGTTAGTGTGGTGCCATCACATAAACCGGAACCAGCCGAAACGCTTTGGCTGGTGGAATGAGGCTTCGGCACCTGGCACGGCGCTCCATGCTTGATACTGATCGCCATTTTCAGTGGCTCGTTTAATGCGGAAGATGTTGCCGCGCCATGTTTCGCCAGCTTGCGGCATACGCGGCATATCACTGCATAGCGCCAGTGGATACTTTACTTCACAACGCCAGCCAGGCACTGTTTCGTCGCCAATCTGAACATCACGCCATTCCACGCGGTATGTCATGCCTTTCGCATCCCATTCGCGGTAAGAATGCCAACTGCCGTCTGGTCCCCAAACAATCAGCAAATCAACTTTTGCCCCTACTGGGTTCCACTCAAGTTCCACATAGTCACGTTGGTCATTGCCGGCGTCGATGAAGAGTTCCACCACATCCTCGTCCCACAAATCCATCTCATCTTCTTTCATCTGGCATACGGTGGAGTCATCTTCACAGTCATATCGCAGATACAGGTAGGTGTCATCATATGCCAAACGGACTTCGGTTCTAGGTGATGCTGTACCTCGACCATCCCAGTTGCCGAGTTTCACAGCATCATACTGCTGCAGATCGGGCCATTCATCGGTTGTCGTGATTGGATATACATATAGTGTGGGAAGTGCGTTGTTGCTCATATCTCATCTCCAGAAGGACTAACATGGTATGTTTTTTCGTGTGTGTAGGTAACAAATCCCGGTGCTCCGCCACGGGGTTTGCGCACATACTTGCGCAATGTGCAGTCGATAGCTGCCAGCGAACTATGTTTAGAATTGCTGTTCTTGGCGGCTTGTTCCGCAGCATATAATATAACGCCCTTGGGAACACGCTGCGGCTGATTGTTGGTGCGGATAATGACATGGCCACCCTGACCACCTCTGACGTGCAACCAGAGGTCGTTCGATCCGGCAAGGCGTTGAACCAGGTAATCATTTGCTTCAGCATTCTGACCCACCAGAATTTCGTAACCCTCAGCAGATACCATCCGAGAGATGCGTTTGCCATCAAATGCCGCTTCCTTGGCGGCGGCCACTTTACCCGGCAGCTGCAGCAGCCATCCCTTGGTTTGTGCTGCCTGACGCAAACTCTCCAGCTCATCCCGATCTTCGAGTGTCTGCACTTTATCAATCATCTGCTTCAACTCGTCGATCTCAACTTGCATACCCGCGCTGACTTCTTTCATCCGAGCCAGCGCCTTAATCGCCTGCCTGCTTTTGTGGAAGTAGCGCTGAGCATTTTCTTGCGGCTTAAGCTGAGGATCCAGCTTGATCACCCTCTCACCACCATCGGGATCGTAGAGATCGGGCAGCTTCACTTCAGAAGCCTCGTCAGTGATGAGATACAATGAAGCCAATATGATCTCACCGGTCTGCCGGTAGTAGTCCGCCTTCTCGGCTTCAGCCGCCGCATGGCGCATCTGATCCATGATGTGTTCTCGCGAATCTAAGCTCCGCGATAACATACCCAGAAGGGTCTTGCGCGTTTGCTCTAGTCGTTCGCGGCCCAGCACCGAGTTGAAGCTTGCTTCAGCCGCACTCTGGAAGTCTTCCCGAGGAAACTGTTCGAACTGAGATAAGCAAGCCAAAGGCAAGGGGTAAGCGCCGATGACGACTCCGCCTTCACCGCGAATCATCACAGGGCTCCATTCACCCTTCACTGCGCTCCCATATATCTCAGAGCAAGCACTCCATAAGCTGTCCACAGTGGCAACTCCATCGTGATTAGCCCGTGCAGCGATCTCCTCGCGAAGTATCGGGCTGAGCCCTTGCAGTTGAGAACATAGTTTCTCGGTGATATCGCCATCTTCACCCACACTGGTCAGCAGGCCGACACCATCCCTATCAAGGGTTCTAGGGTCAACCCCAGTAGATGATGGCGGAGGCGTATAAGGTCGTCCTGGGATCATCTCTCGGAACCGGTTGACTTTACTGGTGACCACTTTCGCGACATGGAGTATCTTCTCGCTGCTGTCAACAAGCATCATATTGCTGTGCTTACCCATCATCTCGGTGGTCAGCAGCAAGCGCTCACCTTCGTGACCGTCAATCTCGATATCCAGAATACGGTCGAACCCTCGTTGAGAGATCTCTCGGATAAACCCGCCCTCGATGTATTTGCGAAGTGTCATGCAAAACACGGGGGGCTGTTTGGGGTTTGGCGGACGACGCGTGATGATATAGGCGCGTGGATGTGTCGGCGAGCAGTCAAGCATTAGCCGACAGTCGCCCATCTGCGGATGGTATATCGTCAGAACTATCTGTGTTGCATTCGGCTGACCGACGTGTTGTATCCGTCCGCCGCGCAAATGCTGCAGTCCTTGCGCCACACAGCACAAGCATAAAGAATCAAAACTAGGTTTACGCATGTTTACAGGGTATCAAATTGCCATGATTGTGTGTAGTATAGGT
>CAZFLA010000186.1:0-5876 GCA_964519405.1 uncultured bacterium | reverse complement strand
TTGACACAGCTATTTTGATTCAGCGTTATAAATGGCGTGCCAGCGACCTCACCTGCACCAGCTACAGCAAGCAAAAGACTGCCCTGAAGACTATCGCCAGTATTTGGGGCTTTCCAGATGCCCTCAAGCGTAACATTGTTGGGTATATTTAACTGACCTTTGATGAGGTACCTTCCCTGAGGAACCATCGCCGTACCACCAGTTTTGGCCAGTTCGTCAAGTGTCTGCTGGAAAGCGGCGGTATCATCTGTTTTAGAATCGCCAGTGGCTCCATACCGAGCGACGTTAATCTGAACTACCTGAGCGTGGCTCAGAGGAACGGTCACCAGTAGTATTACCGCAGCTAAAAACATCCCACAAAGTTTCATTTCTGCTCCTAAGGCATACACATATCGTGCCTATATTCATAATACCCACTTGCGGAGTGTAGCTTTATGAGGCGGCTAACAGTCATATACACTGGTAGACTGATGATGTTGTCATGCGGTGTTTTTGTTACACTACATGGCGAATGGTCGTTCTGGAGGATGTATTTATGAATGCTCGACGCTGGCTAACCGCCACAATTGCTATATGTGCTTTGTTTGTAATGGCAGTACACGCTGATACCATTGTCGCCGAGATAAATGGACAAAAGATAAATCGTGATGAATATGTGATGGAGCTAGAGCGGGTGCCTATCCCTGTTGGTACAGATACCATAGGGAAGCCAGTCACCGTTCAAGCGGGATATGTTGCCTTGCGCAACATCATAGATAGATCGCTCATACTGGAAATGGCAAAAAAAGAAAATCTGTTACCCACTAAGCAGCAGCTCGATACCGAGATGGCTCGTGTGAAAATTAAAAAGGACTTCTCATCGACGCTGCAGGAATTGGGATATACAGAAGACGATTATCGTGATGATCTAAATGTTGAGCTGTGCAAGTTCAATCTGCGCACTAAGGGTATCACGGTCACTGAAGAAGAAGTAAAGAAGTTCTACACCAGTAAACTTAAAGATATCTCCACTCCCGAAGCCGTAAAGATACAGATGATTCAATGTAATACCGAAGATGCTGCAAAGGCGGTTATGGAGGCTTTGAAGACAGTCGATTTCGGCCAAATCGCCCGCGAAAACTCCATCCATCCCAGCCGTGATGACGACGGCATCATCGCTGACTGGATGACTGCCACATCGTGGCCTGATGCTGTATGGCCGCAGATATGGACTTCTTTGCCAAACACACCTGTGGGGCCTATCACACTAGATGGTCCTGTCTCAACAGATGGCAGCAACACGCCCGTGAAGATATATATTGTCGTGAAAGTATTGGAACGGCGGCAGCGTGTGGAACCATCATTTGAGTCGGTCAAAGAAGATATGACCAAGATGCTGATGTTATCAAAAAGCAAGCGTGACTTGGACAAAGACCTCGCCAAGATGCGTATATCAAGCAAGATCAAGATTACTATGCCGCGGTTTGACAAGGCCTGGCAAGATGCCATGAAAGCGGCAAAAGGCAAGTAGTGTATTGATACCGTTCGGCTGCTATGCGCCGTTCAGCAACTCGCGAGCGTGCTGCATAGCAGCTTCACTTCTAGCCCCAAGCATCCGAGCTATCTCTGCCACCCGTTCATCGCCAGACAACGCACTGACCTGACTTACCGTTCGTCCGGCATCTTCGTGCTTGCTGATGTGGAATTGGTTATCTGCTAAGCTGGCTATCTGCGGCAAGTGGGTAATACACAACACCTGCCTGCATTTGGCTAGGCTTTTTATCTGTTTACCCACTGTCAATGCCGTTTCACCGCCGATGCCCGCATCAACTTCGTCAAAAACCAACGTCGGCACACTGCCGACATCAGCCATCACGCTTTTGATGGCTAACATTACCCGTGACAGTTCACCACCCGATGCGCATCGAACTAGTGACCGCGCTGGTTCACCCGGGTTGGCACTCAGCAGAAATTCCACGCTCTCCTGGCCGTATTCGTCAAGGCTTTTTGGCACAAACTGAACTTCAAACCGGCCGTTAGGCATGGCAAGGGCAGAAAGCTGATCTTTCATCAACCCGCACAGCCGTTCGGCGGCGCTCGTACGCTGCTGAGTCAGCTGACCAGCCAACGCCAGGGCTTTATGCTCGCACTGCTGCACCTCATGCTCTAGGTTCTCGCTGAGTTGTTCACTGCTTTCCAACCGCTTAAGCTTCTGCGACAGTTCGTGGGCAAGCTCTAGGATCTCTTCTAAGCTATCGCCATACTTGCGTTTCAGCGCCTTTAACATATGCAGACGTTCTTGAACTTCCTCGAGCCGTTCTGGACTAAACTCAATTTCGTCATGGTATTGCCGCAGTCTTTCGGACGTATCCTGACAGACAACCAACGCGCCTTGGATATCCTCTAGAAGCGGATCCAGTAAGGAGTCTATGCGTGCCGCATGTTCTACTGCGGTGATGGCTTTGGATATCAGCTCTTCTGCGCTGGGTTCACCTTGCGTAAGGCACGCTTGCGCATTTTCGACGCACGAAAACAGACGTTCGGAGTGCTGCATACGCTGAAGCTCTGCCTCTAGCTGAGTATCTTCGCCAACGGTTATCGCAGCTTGCTCAATTTCATTCAGTTGATAGCTTGTGAGGTCAATGAGTTTTAGCCTATCGCGAGCATCAGATTTTAGCTGCTTCAGCTCCCTCTGTTTTTGGTGCAGTTGGCGCACAGCATCTGCTACACCAGCCCGCAGTGCAACTGTCTCATCTCCTGCCCATTGATCCAGAAGTCGTAGCTGCTCATCGACATCAAGCAGCGATTGGTGGCCATGCTGCCCTAGTAAGTCTACCAGCCGATCGCCTAAAGCTTTTAACTGGCTGACAGGGATGGCCATGCCGTTGATTCGCGCCTGACTGCGTCCTGAGGCTGAGACTTCACGGCTTAGGTATAAACACCCATCTTCTGGCTCAATTTCCATTTTGGCGAGTTCTTCACTCAGCCATTGATTGTCGCTGACATCAAAAACCGCTGTGACCTTCGCTTTATCAGCCCCAGCTCGAATCATTTCTGTGTCGGCGCGCTCGCCAAGTGCCAGGTTGAGGGCATCGATAAGGATACTCTTACCGGCGCCCGTTTCACCAGACAGCACAGTCAGCCCATCCTGCAGCTCCAAGCGCAGGTGATCAATCAAAGCAAATTGTTCCACAGATAGCTCGGTGAGCATCTACAGGTTTACCCTTTCACCCCACAATAATCGGGTACGCAGCTTGCAGTAAAACTCATCAGTATCGAAGGTAATCAGTTTTGTGACCTCATCGGCTTTTCCCACAGTCACCCGATCACCCGATTTTAGGCGCCATATCTCCCAGCCGTCTGTTTGCAGCACAATCTGGTCGTCTTGCGACTTAACGGTAACACTTACTTTGCGATGAGATGGCAAAATCATAGGACGTGCAGCAAGGGTATGCGCGCAGATCGGTGTTAGGATAATCACCTGGCACGTTGGGTCTACGATGGGCCCTCCGGCACTCATTGAATATGCGGTAGAACCCGTCGGCGATGCGATCACCAACCCATCGGCACTATACTGAGCCAGCAGATTGTCATCAATTGATGTTTGAAAATCCACCATATGGCTGACCGAACCACGGCTAATGACGATGTCGTTCATCGCGAGGTTGCTGGCGACAACCTCGTTATCGCGGCAAACCTCACAGCTGATCATCATGCGGTCTTCGGTTTGGTAGTTGCCTTTCAGCACATCCGCCAACCGTTCGATGAACTCCTCCGGTGGAATCTGCGTGATAAAGCCAAATCGTCCCAGCCGAACCCCAAATACCGGCACGTGATGCCGAACACCCAGCTTAGATGCACGAAGTATGGTGCCATCACCACCAATGCTGATCACCAGGTCTGTGTCGCACATCTCATCTGGACTGTTAGCCGCCATATCAAGACCCGCGGCTGCGATGACCTCTGCGTCGGTGACGCACTTCACGTGATGCGCGTGTAAAAAGGCTGCTGCTGAACGCACAAGCTCAATAGCAGCCGGACGCTTCACATTAGCGACTATCACCGCAGACTGTATAGCCTCTGACATCAGCTTATTTACCGTATCGCGATAAGTTCGCCTGAGCGTCGGAATAGTCAGGTTTTACTTGCAGCGCTTTACGGAACAGCTGCTTTGCTTCATCAGCACGGTTCTGTTTTTCGCGGATAACACCCAGATTGTTGTAGGGATAAGGATACTTCGGATCTACTTGGATGGCTTTTTCAAAGCTGCTGCCAGCTTCGGTGAGCTTGCCAAGCTTCTCATATACCAAGCCCATACCATTCAAAGCTTCTGCGTTATTCGGCTCCTTGGCCAGTACTGCCTTATAATGCTGTTCGGCATCTACAGCTCTGCCTTGTTGAATGAGCAGCGCGCCGATAGCATTTCGTGCCCGAAGATGCGCGGGCTTTACAACTATGAGTTGATTTAGTGCTTGGATGGAGTCATCAGCTCTGCCTAACTCAAGCAAGACGAGGCTGAGCTGCCATAGGGCATCCACATCCTTGGCGTCTTTCGTCAATAGCTTACGATACTGACTTTCTGCCAACCGAAAGTCCTTGCGGGCCTGCGCAATCACCGCGGCGGCCCGGTTCGCACTGATGCTGTCGGGTTTAATCTTCAGTGCGCTATCTATTGCTTTCTGCGCATCTTCATAACGCGCCAGTCGATATAGAACACTGGCGAGGTTAAACTGTGCTTCAAAGCTCTTTGGATTCACAACAACCGCATTTTCCAATTTGCTAACAGCTTCATTAAGTTTGTTATTTTGCACGGCGATATTCGCGACACTGATCAACGCCGTTGTGTTGTTGGCATCTAGTTTCAAAGCGGTGGCGAATGCCTTTTGAGCCTCAGCGGTTTTGCTTAGCCCCATCAGCGCATTTCCATAATTCGCCCAATACATGCTGGTTGACGGCGATAATGTCGTTGCCTTGCTGCCTGCTGCCGCGGCAGACTTCCAGTCCTTCGAGCGCTGTGAAAGGGTGCTGATGTAATCCCAGGCACTGGCGTCGCGAGGATTCAGCGCCGCAGCCGATTTGAAGCTGCCCAACGCATCGGTCATTTTATTCAGCCGAACCTGAAGCACTCCCATGCTATACAAGGCTGCGGAATCTTTAGCGTTCAGTTTCACAGCACTTTGATATGCCGAAAGCGCTTCAGCGGTCTTGTCTACCTGGTCAAAGGCCGCGCCGAGATTCATCCAGATCTGGGAGTTTTTCGGGAACTTCTTGCTGGCATCTTGGAGCACCGTTACGGCAGAAGCGGCATTACCGCTCTTTAAGTATGTGTATCCTAACCAGCTTAAAGCGGCTTCGTGGGATGGGTTCTTTGCCCTGCACTCTTCCAGTAGGTTGATGGCGTTATTTACGTTACCGGCGTTCAACGCGGTGACAGCTTCGGATACCAGTTTGTCCGCCGCGGAATTGCTTGCAGGAGCAGAAAATGAGTTCACGGTGCACGTCACTAGTAACAGCGATAATAATGTAGCAATGCGTTTCAAGGATCACCTCAAGGCGTTGGTTCTGCGATTGTATACTGTTTCGATTATAGCACGGAGTAGCACTTATCAATCAATTAGACGGTTTTTCAGAAAGCACCATTACGCCCAACAGCAGCCATTCGCATGCATATGGAGGATAGATGAGATGCAGATAGGGGTCGGTGTAGGTAAGCTGCTGTTAAGCCGTGAGAGTGATGAGGGCAAAAAAAGAACCCCTCAATTTGAGCTTGCAGCCGAAGCTGTAGAGGCTTAAGGGGTGTTCAGGATTCATTATATTTGAAAATACAGAAAAAGTCAATGCAACGCAATGCGTCACCTAAAATGACACCGAACGATCAGATGTTTCGTCATCTAAAA
>CAZFLA010000185.1:5441-5886 GCA_964519405.1 uncultured bacterium | reverse complement strand
ATACTGGCTGAATGGCAAAAAGCTGGGCAGCTCGGAACACTACTGGACGCCTGTTGAGTTTGAATTCACCAAGTTTGCGCAGTATGAGCAACCAAACCGACTCAGGATCATTCAAACACGCAACGTACCGGGTGAAAAGTTCCAATTTGATGGTTACCGCGGTCAAGGTGCACCTGCTGATACGGGATTTCCAAGGTCGGTATGCGTCTTTGCACTGCCTCAAACACATATCAGCATGCTGCACATCACCACGGAGCTTGACGACCACTACCGTGATGCGGAGCTGGTCATCGACTTCGACATCGATAACCCCGATCAAAGCAGCCAATCGGGATTGAGTCTATCTGCCGTGCTCACGGACCCTGCGGGCAAGTCCGTGAAACTAGCAGACAGCCTGCGAAAGCTGCCTGAGATTCAAGCCGGTATCACTCACAGCAAGCTCTCT
>CAZFLA010000185.1:4519-5431 GCA_964519405.1 uncultured bacterium | reverse complement strand
CGAAGTGGAGCGACGAAAAGCCGCATCTATACCGCCTCAGCATCCGCCTCATGCAGCATGGTAAACCGCTGGAGCAGATCGACGAGCATGTGGGCTTTCGCAAGGTAGAAGTCAAAAAGGGTCAGATCTGCCTGAACGGCAAACCGATCAAGCTGCATGGTGCCTGCCACCACGAGCTGCACCCACTGATGCAGCGATCTGATACCGGCGGTCTCGCCGAAGCGGATGCTCAGCTTCTGAAAGCGGCCAACATCAACTACTGCCGAACCACCCACTACCCACCGACAAAACAGTTTCTTGATGCCTGCGACAAATACGGCATCTACGCCGAGGTGGAATGCCCCTTCATGTGGACACGCTTCGTTGAGGGTGAGGACGATGCAGCATACCGCAAGTGGTTCACTGAACCAACCGCAGCGACCGTGATGTATCACCGAAATCACCCATCGGTGATCATGTGGTCACTCGCTAATGAAAGCGGGTTTGAACCATGGCACCAACCTAATCGCCTGCCAGTGAACTATCAAGCCACGCATATGCTGGCGAAGAGGCTAGATTCAACTCGCTTGACCAGCTTCCACAACGAATGGAATGCCGATGGCCGTACCACCGATGTGGGAAACCTGCACTACGTCACGCCTCCATACGACACATCACCATGGATCACCGATGACCCGCGCCCTGTTATCTGCGGTGAAATGTATCTGCTTGTTAGTCCAGGATGGAAAGGCGCTTATATGGAGCTTGACCCGGGTGTCAGCGAATTATGGTCAATGGATAACAACATCCACTGGTTCAAGCACTGCCAGAAGATGAGCCGGCAGCAGGCTCAGTGGGAGCAAGACGAGAACATCAAGCCCACCCATGGTCAGAATTCGCCGCACTCAGGATACAATCTGCAATTCTGGAGTA
>CAZFLA010000185.1:0-4509 GCA_964519405.1 uncultured bacterium | reverse complement strand
GGCATCTGGGACGCTGTTGGATCGGGAGGGGTTATCGACCAGTGGCGCCGCCCCACCAACGAGTGGTGGGCCGTGAAACGCATGTATTCACCGGTATACATCCCGGTTCGGCAAGTTGACTACACTGTAGGCACGAAATCCATCAATGTGGCCATTGAGAATAGATGCTCCTTCACCGACCTGCGTGAGCTGAGCTTCAGCACCGAGCTTTCCAGCACCGGTGTGTTGTCACAAGAATCGGCAGCTGATGATACGAGCCGATGCCCGTTCAACACGGCTCTGCCGCCCATGAGCAAAGGGCAGGTGCAGCTTCCCATTCCTGCTGGCGCGAAACCAGGTGATCTGCTCATCATCCGCGTGAGCGCCGCCGATAAACGACTCGTCACCGCGATGGGTATCCGCCTAGCTCAAGCACCCCTCGTACAAATACCGGTGCCGTCCAGTGGTGCGCCGGACATAACAACCAGCGGTGACATCATCACAGTTCGCGGTCATGATTTTGAATTCTGCATAAATGCAGCCACTGCCGCAATATCCTCTATCGAGGGCACCAAGGGTGTGGCGCTCGCTTCTCTGCCGACTGTATTCGCCCTCAGCCACTGGAATACCGAGGCGATGTATCAAAGCATCACCCAACTGTCCACTTCCGATGAGCGTGTGATAGAAACTATCCAAATCGAAAAACAACCCAACGCCGCGGTGATCATCTTGCGTGAGCATGTGGGTGAGTTTACCGGCGCCTCTACCTTATGTATAGACAACAACGGGTGCTGCCAGGTGAAGTGTGACTACGAATATCACGGCAGCAAACTGCGTGTGGGCCAGGCTGGGCTGCGCCTGAACCTGCACCCCGACTACCATGCCATCAGTTGGCACAGAGCTTCGGAATGGGATGTCTACCCAGACGATGTCATCGGACGTGCATACGGCAACGCCTGCGCCGCACGTGATGGCCAGCCGTCCCACCGTGCGGGAAGTCACTCTGCATGGCTGTATCCTGCTGTGGACATCGAGATCGATTCGCCGATGAAGCCGTTATGGCCGCTCAGCCTCGACACCACGCAATACGGCACATCCGACTTTCGCGCCACGAAATACAACATTATCTGGGTAAAACTGAGTGCAGCAGGCAGCAGAGACATCATCGCACACGGAGCCACCGATGTGAACGCACGTGCCTGCATATCGCACGGTTCCGTGCGGCTGCATTTGTGGCGCAGTGAGGTGAACGACGTCACGTTGGAAAACGGCAGCCGCATCACCGCGGAGTTTACGCTTACCGTGTAGTCCATATAGGTTCAGAAGCCAAGCAGCATCGCCCTGTAAGGCTGCAGCCGATATTAACGCCTAGCTGTGTGTGATGTCGGCACAGATATCGCATTGGTTGTCTTTCATCGGAGAGACAGCCTAATGCACCTTACTTCATCCGTTCCCTCAAACAAGCACCGGTTTCCATCCTGAGTTTTGGGGAGATGGTAACCCAGCCAGCTTGCATAAACCATAAAAGACAATAGCTGAAATCGTCGGCCCGATTAATGAAAGCAACATAGGAGGCAGCACAGTCAGGAACATCCGGAGCCATGCTATATTCGGGTTGAAAAACATAGATAGAGTGGTTATAACTGTCGCTGTCAAAATGACTAATATCAACAAATATCCGTAGAACTGCCAATATCTTCTTAACAGGCATGCGATGCATATACAGCACATCTGGAATATCACATCATTGATAAGCAGAATTGTGTATGTATTGCCATGAAAGTCTGGATTATTTATATGTCCGGTAACTGTATCGATAACATATTTCAAAAGCCCAGCTATACAGCCTGTTACCATAAATATAACGACATAGGCTATCACGATCTTTCGGTTTTCGACAATGTCTTTGTGCAGGGAATGAATAATGACTGACACAGTTAAACGAATTTTATGCATTATATCAAGAAAAGCCTTTCTGCGATCTCTGTCTTATGTTAAGCATTATCTATATACATGAGTTGATACGAAATACGTTATGTTAAATACCCTACTCCAACAGAAGTGCGTTCCATAGTGGTTATCAGGATAATTATGTGGTTTTGACACATCTATATGTCCGTCATCAAATAGACGAATAACATTATCTGGCATAATATATCGTTCTACTGGTTCTTCTGCCCTTACCCGATCTCTGTAATGATAAAAATCTTCACGTTCGGTATGATATGGTGCGGGAATACATTTTGTTGAGTGAAAAATATCTGCTAAGAAAACATAATCTGGCTGCGAACTGTAAAGCTTAGCAAGCCCCTCAGGAGTTGGATGATCTAGATCAAGCATCGAGCGTACATAGGCATAGGAACCGATGAGCGGTGCACCAAAAGTTTGTGTGCAGCCTTTGGTCCACTCGGTATCATTAGGGCAGCAGGTGGGCATCTTCTTCAGCAGCTCGCGTGCCACCTGGTCACTTGGCGGAATGTTCGTTTCGTAATCATCCATATAAAGTTTCAATGCAACCCCACATTGGTGTATATTGGAGACACAGACCGATGTTCTGCTTCGCTTACGTGCACCAGCCAGCACGGGGTAGAGTACACCAGCCAACACGCCAATAATGGCAATGACCACCAGCAGTTCAATAAGCGTGAATGCGCGACGATGGGTCATAACACCAATCCCCTCACTTTATGGATACTCATGAGCTGACAGATACAATTAACGAATCGGTTAACTCATTAGTACCAAGTATACATCCAGCAAATAACGAAAATATATGGTGGTTTGTAGAAGACTTGAAAAAAACGTGAAAAACAGGTATTTTTACCTGCTTATCATAGAAACTGTGCAGGGTGATATATACTCATGAGGGCATATGGCACAGGGTCGAAACGGCCCAGACAATACGGGCAGTGCAGGATGGTACACCAACCTTGCACTGCCCGAATATACAACGGTATGCTGCCGCGGAGTTTCCCTTACTGTCTAGCCCTAAAGAGCTAGTCGGGCAACCGAACAGATGTCTTTACCGGCCAGCTCGCGCGGTCTGCATGCTTATACAAGCCGATCTTCTGAAAAGGAATAGGCTTAAAGCCCACTGTCTTCGCTGGTGAAGCCGCCTTCAGCCGAAAATCAAGCTTGTCGGCATCTACAAACGGCGATTCGCCGCTGATCAGGTTGTCGGACTCAATGACACCAGGTTTTGCTAGCCCTTCGATATCCGACCATTTACCGCCGACTGCGATATTGTGCTGCACCTTGATGTTATGCGGTGACATCGGCTCTTCGTTAAGGATATTCACCAGCTCGGGATACCGGCTGCGCCACAACTCGCCGGTATACGGTATCTCATTCAACGACTGTATGTGCCCCTCTTTGCTGCCGGCTGCCCATCCCAAACCACGAGCATCTACGTGAATCGCCGGGCTGCAGTCGATGTAGATGTTATTCTCTATGGTGCTGTCACGCCCGCCGCCGATAAACGAAGCATTCGTCACGCGAACGTACACGTTGCCGTAGATATTCGCAGAACAGAACTGATCATCAAGGTATACACCCACACAGCCCTGCTTTTTATATCCGTAGAGATCGTGAATATAGTTATTCCGTATCTGGTTGCCGCGCATCGTCCAGTTTCGGCCGCAGTAGATAGCACCTGCATCGTTAGAGCCGTAGACCACACTGTGTATCTCGTTATACTCAATGATATGGTCGTTGCCGCTGAATAGAATCGCCATATGCGGCGCGTCATTGATGAGGTTGTGCTTCACCTGTATACCCACACCCGACATGCTGATGCCTGGATGATACAGTGGGTTCCAACGCGCAAATTTGTAGATGTGGCAATCTTCCACCACGTGACTGGAGGGTGTCAGGCTGGCACGATCTCCGCCAGACAGGTTGATTCCGCCGTCTCCTAGGTTGTAAAGATCACAACCGAAGACCTGGTGGTGTTTGCCTCCAGATATATTCACCGCGGAACTGCCAAGGTTCTTGATGGCACATTTGGCTATGCGGCACTGCTCACCGCCGGTGATGTTGATGCCGTTACGCTGAGCACATTCCAGCGTGATGCCCCGTAAACTGACATAAGAAACATCCGTCATGTTCACCATATCTTTAAGCACTGATACCATCACCGTCGCTTTGTCAACCGGCTTTGGCGGCCAGAAATACAGCACCCCGTTTTGTCGGTCGAGATACCATTCACCAGGCGAATCCAACTCGCATAACGCGTTATAGATGTAATACCACTGCCCCTTACGGAAGCCGTATGGGTGTTGGTATCTATCGACTGAACCCGATAGCGTTGATCGGCCCAGTCCCACATCCAGTAACCCTCGGCCATGAGCTCGGGCTCATTCAGCCAGCGGGATGGCCGGTCACCATCGTAGGTAAACACACCCTCTACAGTGCCCTTTGTGCCCCGAATGTCCATTTCGTGAGCACCCTTTACATCTACGATGTTCGTGAATCCCGTATTGGGCCAGCGTGCCAGCGTCATCGGCTGATCATCGCAGAAGAGCTCCAGTC
>CAZFLA010000184.1:0-5946 GCA_964519405.1 uncultured bacterium | reverse complement strand
CGTGAAGCTGCTGGGCGGTAGCTGGGGCCGTAACGACATGATTAACGCTTATGAGCAATGCGGCGGCACCTACAAGGCGGATGGTGACCCCGATAATGTGGTGACCATCAACAAGGAAACCGTCATTGAAGCCACCAACCTGTGGAAGGGACTGTATGACATGGGTGTTACCCAGCAGGACGGCGACGACGTGATGGGTATGTTGGCTTTGGAAGAGCTGATCTTTGCTACCGGCGGCACTTGGAACCTAAACTCTGTGCAGTCCTATGGCATCAACTACCAGATGATGCCCTCTATTCAGAAGGATATCAACCATACCTATAACTGGGGCGCTACCGAATGCATTGTGAAGATGCACCGCAACGTGAGCGCGACCGAGCAGAACGGAACCCTCCGCTTCATGGAATATCTGCGTGAGAATGCCATGGAGTGGGCTAAGAGCGGCGCTATTGTGATGGCGAAAGCCACTGCTGAGAGCGACGAATTCAAGACTTTGCCCCAGGCTGGCGCAATTGTAAACGGCACTGAGACCTTCGCTGCTAACCATGTGTATGCCGGCGCATTCACCACTGTGTTTGATAAACTGGGTTTCCAGGCTGTGTATGGTCAGATTACCCCCGAGGAGTATGCTGAAGCGCTGCAGGTTCAGTGCCAGCAAGCGATTGACGCCGTTCAGTAACAAATCCTGATTTACCAGCGGGCGGCGCGGCAGCGATGCTGGGCCGCTTTCTGTTCTGTTTACGCTATTACCAGGAGGGAAGGCAGATGCAAAAGCCACGGCATATCAATCAAAGAAAACAATTTTGGAGTGCCATCGCGTTTCTTTTTCCGCTGCTACTTACGTTTCTCTGCTTTAATTTGATTCCGGCACTTACTGGCATTTACGCGGCTTTTACTAAGTGGACGTTGGGTGCCAGTCCGCAATGGGTTGGCCTGAGCAATCTGCGTGCCCTTCTTTTTGACAAGACGTCGGAGTATTACTACTCCCTACGCTGGGGCCTTGGCAATACGCTGCTATTTGTACTGTTAAGCGTCCCGTTACGCGTCGTTGTGCCGCTACTGTTGGCTTTTGCAATCAATTCACATTGCAGGGGACACCGGCTGTATCAGGCGGTGTATTATATCCCCAGTCTGCTGAGCTTGAGCGTGGTCATGAGCAGCTGGGCATATATGTTCGATACCAATTACGGCATTGTGAACGCTATGCTGGGACTTGGAAGATTCAACTGGGCCAACACAATTCCCTTCAACTGGATTGCCCTTGTGATCATCACCGTCTGGTGGGGCAACGGCGGAACGATGATTATCTATCAAAGCGCACTTGCGGGCATCCCTCAAGAGATCATCGAGTCCTCCCAGATTGACGGAGCGAACGCCATGCAGCGTTTCCTTTACATTACAATTCCGTCCATCCGATATCCGCTGAGCTATACGCTGGCAACTACGCTGATCGCGGAATTCAACATTTGGGGACAGCCCATGTTGTTTAATAATGGCGGAATCATTGTGGAAACCGTAGCAGGCTATACCAGAAAGTCCAACATGATGCTGATGCAGTACATCAAGGATCTGGGCTTTGGAAACTATGGCGCTAATCCAGGTATTGCAAGTGCAATGTCACTGGTGCTGGGCATCATTATCATGATTGTGAGCATGATTCAGATTCGTTTGATGAAGGAAAACAGCTGAGGGGTGAGACATATGAAAAAGAAAAGGAAGAAAGCCGACCTGTGGAAGCTTCTGCTTAGTCTGCTTTTGTTGACTATCGCCGTTTTGTGGGTTCTGCCCTTGGTGATGACCGTGCTGACCAGTTTCAAGAGTACACTTGAGGTTAAGAAGTTCATTAAAGTACATAATCTGCTCCCCATGGAATGGGTGACAACGAACTATGTGGATGTTCTCAGCTATCCTGGACTTCCGTTCTTTTCGGTGTTTAAGAATACGCTGATTGTGTGCGCCAGCACCATTGCAGGAGTACTGCTGATTTCCACAACCGCTGCCTTTGCATTTGAACGGCTGCCTTTCCATGGCAGCGATACGTTGTTTTGGATTCTGTTCGGCTTGAGCACCATCCCCAATGTGGTAGCGCTGGTTCCTCAGTACAACATCTACAAGGCGTTGGGCTGGCTCGATCAACTTCCAAGTATCATCGCACCGTTGCTGGCCAATATTTTCAACGTATTTTTGGTTCGAAACTTCATGAAGGGTATTCCAAAGGAATTTGATGAAGCGGGCCGCATCGATGGTGCGAGTAATTTTTATATCTATTTTCGCATCATCATGCCTATGCTGAAGCCAGTAATGATGGTTCTTCTGTTGTTTACGTTCAACATGGCCTGGAATGATTTTCTCTGGCCGACAATTGCTATTACAACGCCTTCACACAGTACCATCACGCCAAGCATCAGCATGTTTAAGAATAATTTCGGCAATAACCCGGAGAGGTTCCTTGCGGCCTGCACCATTGCGATCATCCCAACGTTCTTGATTTATCTTACATGTCAGAAATACTTTCTGCAAGGGATGCAAATTGGAGCTGGCGTGAAAGGTTGAGTGACGAATGGGAAAGGAAGCATCTAAACATGAGCTCTATTAATTTGAACTTCTATGCGAACAGCCTGCATTTTCGGACGGAGGTTCGCGTGGTGTTGCCGGAATATGCTGACCAACGTAACCCGAAGGTGCCTCACAAAAAAGCCTTTGATGCTTCTCACAGATTCCCAGTAGTCTATCTGCTACATGGTTTTACCGGCGATTACTCTGATTGGTGCGGCATGTTGTCTATTGAACGTTATGCGAGCGCCAGCGGTTTTGCAATTGTGATGCCGCATGGATATAATACTTGGTATCTGAACGTGCCAAACGGCTTGCAGATGGAAACGATGATTTCCGATGAGCTACCGGCCGCGATGGAGGCGATGCTGCCCATCAGCGCTGATCCGACCGATCGCTTTATCGCTGGACTAAGCATGGGTGGCACTGGTGCTATGCGTATTGCGTGGAAGTACCCAGAGAGGTATCGCGCGGCAGCTGCTATCAGCGCTCTGACGGACTCTAGCTTACCGCTGTGTGAACCTGCAGAGAATGCCGCCTACGAGGCGATTCTTCGACAGAGCATTGAACTTTGCCATGGTGGAAAGGCAGGGCTGGAGGATCGTCGTAAGAATATTTACAAGCTGGCGCTGGATGGTATGAGCACGGGCGGAAAGCTACCGCCACTGCTTTTCCAATATGGCGAGCAGGATCCGCGATTTGAAATGCAGTATAAGGCGTTCAAGGCGTTTGCGGTAGAAAACAGACTGCCTGTTACGTTTTCAGCAGCACCCGGAGCTCACAATTTCGAGTATTGGGATCCGGCCATTAGGGAAGCGCTAGAATGGCTCCGCTGCATACATAAAGAGCAAGAATAGCGCCGAAAGGAATCCAAGGGGGAAAATAAGGTGATTGACATAATCGAGGCGCAGTATAACTGGTATGTTTCCGAGGGTACTACGCTGGATCGAACGGACGGCTCCTTTCCCTATTGGATTATTGCACACTATCAGGACTGTGTGGACCTGCAGTTGGGATTGGATGTGGTGAAGGCTGAAGCGGGCACCATCCTAATCCTTTCGCCGCACACGCCTCATCGGTATACCTGCGTGCATTCGCTGCATCATCATTGGATTCATTTGGATGGGAATGTGGCGGAGCTGCTGACCCGCTATGATCTGAAGCCCGGTCAGCTCTATGCAACAAGCAGCGGATTGAATGACGTCGATAAGCTATTTCGGGATGCAAGTCTGATCTATCATGGAAGGGATCCATTTCGGGTGGAATATATGCGGCTCAAGACGGAGGAGATTCTGGTATGGATTGCGACTCAGCATCACCTGCCTCAGGAAGTACACGAGCTGAATGACGGCCGCCTGCAAAACCTGGCATGCCTGCGCAGCAAAATTCTGGAGCATCCTGAGAATGAGTGGAGTGTGCCCAATATGGCTGCTAGTATGTATATCAGCGAACCGTATTTTTACTCCATCTATCGCCGGCGTTTTGGCATCAGCCCGGCGCGAGATGTGCAAAACATCCGTCTTGAACGGGCGTGCACCATGCTGCGTGAAAATACGCCCGTTGCTATGACGGCAGAGCGTTGCGGATACAGAAATGTATATCACTTTATCCGCCAATTCAGAAGGATCATCGGCGTGACGCCCGGCAAATATGCAATGGTATTAAGCACGCATAAGACTTCTTCCCCTGATGGTGACTGACCGGGAAAGACACAACTCTGGGCAATAGCAACAACACGCTCGTCAATCGGGTTTTGTGCCGTTGAGGGAAACGAATTTGACAACGGCGGCAAAAAGTGTTTTGCGGGCGGTTAATTTTAATTTTTAGAAAACTGTCAATCTAAGCTTTCGGTATCGTATCTGAAATCCCTTAAGCGTATGGTAGAAGAAAGCGCGACTATAGCGGTGTGCCGATCCAGCTTGCAGCTGTGTAGCGAAGCTGGCAGCTCTGGGTAGTTGATACTGTGATACATATAACTTACTGGGGTGCGGAGACTTCAGTTCATGGCAGCACCAATTCTTTGGGCCGCTCCAACGATATCGTCGACAATTACTTGAAGTGAGGAAGACTATCATGCGCAAAGGCTGAACGTCATTTGATTTGATGCGTTGGCTGTAGCGTTCTGTGAACTTAATGAGCCCATACTTAGTGTCTCCTGAATAACCCTGCTCCTACGATGAAAAACACCCAGTCGCCATCAAACCAGCCATCTTGACCTTGCCAGTTGCTACCTTGCCCCAGTCCCAAATGAGCCCAAAAAGATCCTCAGCCTCTTGAATAGGTTCCGGGTCAGGATAGCGGCATGGATATCTACTTCGCTGGTGTGCTTCAGCCGCATCATCACAAGGTCAAGTCCATAACGGCGCTTACACACACCGATATATCCTTCAATCTTGTTGCGTTCGCCTGATTCCCTTCGCTCTTCATCTAGTTCCTGCCGGTACAGCGTTTTGTCGTTGGGCGGCCGACACAGTTTGGGACCGTTTGGTAGGATACCCCGTTCCTTGCACCAGGCGATGCTCTCCCGCGTGCGATATATCTTATCTGCTAAGACACGCGCCGGATAAGAGCCGGTCTGCTCCTTGTAACGCTCCATCGTCGCGATCAGCGTGGTGTTTTTGTTGAACGCGTCCCAGGAAAGCGCTTTAACCCGGGCATAGCCATTCATCAGGCTTAAGGCTACATTCGCCCCAAACTCCACACGGACCTCTGTCTTTCCCCGCACAATCAGTCGTACCCATGGCTGGTGCAGACTCACGATTCTATCATCCGCCTTGCGCATGCCGGTTTCGCTCATGTTCTTTTGCTGTTCGTACATGGCCTGAATCACAGTCAGGTATTCCTTTTCCCTTGCGCTCAATGCCTCAGGATGCTTGCTCAGAATGTCTTCTAGATAAGCCGATTTACGCCTGATATAGCCCAGTTGCTGTCCAATTACCTTGCGGATCTTCTTGCGGGTTGGCTTACAGTCACGGGCAAACCGCAGCCAGTCTCGCCTGGCAAGCTGCCGATACGTTCTGGGCTTCCAGCCCTCCGTCTTTCCCGCATTGAGGGCGGTATCAATCATTTTCTCCAGCAGTTCCCGTCCCTCATTCAGCAAGGAGACATCTGTGGGAAAGCGGATGTTCTGGGGAATACAGGTCGCGTCGAGAATCAGAGTGCCATGGTTGGGGGTTCCTTTTCGTCGTCCGGAGTTCTATCGGGCTCCCCGCCCGCATCGCATCCAGACGCGTCGTTTGGCGGCGGGTTATCCTCATCGTCTTTCTCAATCCCATTCCGGCCAATCACGCAGTCATTCACCTCAGCCAGCATCTCAGGCGTGACGCGCTCCCGAAACCAGGTCATGGTGCTGGGGTCGAAGGGCTGGGCATTGCTATACTCCGCAAAGCCCAG
>CAZFLA010000183.1:0-6216 GCA_964519405.1 uncultured bacterium | reverse complement strand
CTTCAGCGAGATGTAATCCATGATGGCACCCTCTAGCGGTGGGTTGCCGGTTCGCTCGCCAAAGCCTAACAATGCGCAGTTGGCCGCGGCACAACCATAAAGCCATGCGGTTGTGGAGTTGACCAGCACTTTATGGAAGTCATTGTGTCCGTGCCACTCCAGCCACTCACTAGGCACTCCGCATTCGTGGATCATGGCGTGCATGATTTTCGGAATACTCCTTGGGAGTGTCGCTTCAGCATACGGCACTGCAAAACCCATGGTGTCACACATTCGGATCTTAATGACCTTGTTGCTTTGTTTGGCCAATTCCATCAGCTTTTGCACGAATGGAATGATGAAGCCATCAAAGTCGGCTCGGGTGATATCCTCGAGGTGGCACCGAACAGCTTCCAAGCCCGAATCTAAGGCTGTTGATACGAGATCAATGTATTGATCCAGCACCTGAGATCGAGTTTTGTTCATCTTGCGGAAGATGTGATAATCGGATGCAGATGTGAGAATACCTGTTTCCCGCAGCCCCATCTCCTTCACAAGCTTGAAGTCGGACTTATTAGCGCGTATCCATCCTGTGACCTCTGGGAACTGATGTCCTAGCTCAAGGCATTTGTATACGGCTTCTTTGTCTTTGTCACTATATAGAAAAAACTCCGTGGCACGGATGACGCCATTCGGCCCGCCAAGTTGATTTAGCAGATCATACAGACGTACGATGTGCTCCACTTTGTAAGGCGGCCTAGACTGCTGTCCGTCACGGAACGTAGTGTCAGTTATAAAGTAGTCGGAAGCAGGTTCCATGGGTACGGAGTGTCCATCAAATACTAAGCGCGGAACCTCATAGTAAGGGAACATATCTCTCAGCATGTTAGGTTCCGGCACATCAACGACTTCTCGTTTGGAGGTAGCGTGCAGTAAACCCAATCGCGGGTTTTTAGATAACATAATCTTCATCTCCTGTCGTTCAAAATCTTGACGGTGTACCATCTATAGTTTAACTGTACCTCACAGTTTGTGCCAAAATTCACAAACTGCAGGTTCAACAGGCGGTTGTTGCGGTCAATTCTTCGTTGATATTGGTGTGGATACGTCTCTTGGTACAACTTGGCAATAAGACTGTTCTGTGTTGTGCGAGTGCATAGGTATCTGTTTGATCACGATAGCCACTATATAGATTCACTTGTATGTGCTCTGCGCTAGCTGCACTCATCAATCAAGCATCGATCTTGATGTATCGATCGGAACATCAACAGCATATTATCAATATACCAAGTGATATTGTAGATATCTGTTTACTTGTAATTTACTGTGAAGTGTGAAGGTGCCAGCGTCAAGTGATAGGGTTAATCACCGGCAACCCACTAAAAATAACAGTAATATAGATACAATCGCTATATAAGTGCTGAGAGTCACCATGAGCCAACAAGCCTAAGTAATACAATATTTGATAATAATTACACTTGGTAACTAATATACTGTCATAAATGCCATATTTTAAGATGATATGACAATATATTCTTGTGGTTGCAAATCGTGTTTCTGCCTCGTTAATTGACTCACCCAAAAATCATATGGTAGCATCATCACGCTAGTGCGTTAGGACCGGCACCGACAAATCCTTGGCTGATTTTCCATGCCAAGGTGCCGAGTAAGGAGGACAGCGTGCAAAAAGCGAAAGCAGTCGCCGCGGTGATATCTGCTGTTGCGATTACGTTCACTGTATGCGCGTATGTGACCGCCGAAGCCAACTGTGAAGTACGGTTGGTAGAGGGTGGCACGGTGCGTACGTTGACAACACAGGCCTCAACTGTCGCAGATTTTCTGCGTGAGGCAAATGTAAAGCTAGATGATAATTCCGTCATCTCGCCCGACCCAAACACACCTCTCGTATATAATACCGAGGTTAAGGTGACAACAAAGCCCGCAAACCCTGCAGAGAGTGCTGCAGTTGCGGATACAGTACATAGCACAGAGCAACCGAAGCCAGCGCAGCTTCAAACTAATACCGCTCCTGTGCCGAAACCTGCTCAGCAGTCGTCCGTTAAGAAGGCGACCAATGCAAAGAAGAGCAGCAGAGCTTCCGTTCGAGCGAACTATGTTCGAGTGAAAGCATTAAGGCAGAGCAATACACCTCTGTCGCGCAGTGGATACGGTGCCCGCAAGGTACTGAACATGAAAGCCACCGGGTATGCCCCATATACCTGTGGAGGCAGCCGATCTGGACGCACAGCATCAGGCATTCGCGCTGGGATAGGCGTGGTTGCCGTTGATCCGAGAGTGATACCTTTAGGTACCAAGCTCTATATAGAAGGCTATGGATACGCAGTCGCCGCCGATACCGGAGGTGCCATCAAAGGCACGCGCATTGACTTGGGTCACGAGTCACGCAGTCAAGCACTTCGCACAGGACGCCGCGTAGTGAAGGTACACATTCTAAAATAGCGTGTATATATAAATATACGTAAGCATGAGCCGGATGATACTCAGTGTGTCATCCGGCTTATTCATTATATATATGTATAGCTGCGGCGCTATAGAAGAGGTGACAGCGAATAATCGCAGGATTTTGGGGGCCCATCGCATAATCGTAAGGTAACTGATTTTGTCATGTCGTCACGGCGATGTGAAGTTTAGGAGTAACCTCATGAAGACGCAAATGCCCATTGGTGTTGATGACGCTGGTACCAAACTGCCTATCTGCAAAGATACCGTCATGCAGGAAGCTTACCGAGCGATTGGGTTTGATTTCTATAGCTGGCATATTTGGGGAAGCACAGAGCTGGATGAGTATAAAATCATGCGCGACTGGGCCGACCACGAAGAGACCGGCTTATTGGTGAACCAAGAAGGCGGACCGCGTCCGGCAGCAGATGCAAAAATCTACGATCATCCGGGGCATTTCTACCAGCCAGATAAACAGATAGTCCGTGCGTTGTGTCAGAGCAAGAAATTCCTGGGTTTTACTTACGATGAAGCCGAACACTGGCAGATGAACGGCGTTAATGTCACATCTGGCCCTCAGCCATTTGTGTCTCACTTTGCCGATACCCAGAACCTCAACCTTGAAGACGCACACAAGGCGGTTCAGAACAACCTCAAAAAGCTGATGTCGCGCTGCTTCCCCGGATTTGCTCGAAATGCCTTCAATACCAATAAACTGCCCGTTGTGATGCTGGAGAACGTGTTTCCGGTGATGATGCACATGTTTGCTAAAGCTGGATTTGGCATGTCGATGAAACTGCTGAAGGAAAGCGTAACCCCTGTGCAGTTGGGTATGGCGTTGGGGGCATGTGCGCAGTATCACGTGCCGCTGTGGCCGTGTATCGATATGTGGGGGTTAGGCGGGTATCAAGTTCAGCATAAACCCACCGATGTACTATCCGCGCTTCGAATGAGCTTCTATACAGGTTCGCAGCGATGTTACATCGAAAACTTCAACTATGAAGACAGTTTGTACAGCAGCAGTAATGGTCACGCTGTTCTGAACGAATATGCGGAAGCTATCCGCAAATTCCGCAGCGAGGAACTGCCTGAGCTCAAGCGATCATGGCAGCCGCATGATTTCCGCCCCACGATAGCAATCATCCGATATGAAGACAGCGATTGGGGGCAGATGCCGGCAAAAGGTTGGATTCTAGGCACTCTATTCGGAAGCAATGTGATGCCTGATGACGACACGAGATACTGGCATCGAATATGGAGCCTGATTATGCATCAGAAGACCGCACCGGTCGGTGTGAACTTCAACCAGCGGCTTGGTGGTGTCACACCAATGAATATCTTCTTCCCCAGTAATAACGCAGGTGTATTCGACCATACAGTTACTAATGCGGAGCTGTTCAGCAGAACCAAACTGGTATTTCTTACAGGTAAGCACATCAGCGCAGGTACCATGCGGATGCTTCATGGATTGGTAAAAGACGGCGTCACTGTGGTGACGACTTCTCGCTTAGCGCCTCATGGAATGACATTGAAGAAGAACCAGGTGTTTAGCGAGTTGAAATCTGGTGATGGCAGTTGGATCGTGTGCGACGATGTATTGAATACTGAAGCTGCTGTTCGGTTGGCACCGATGTTGGGATCTGCTAATGAGTTCCGATTAGGGTTCCATAACCACACAGTTACTTTCCGACAACCTAACATCCACCAAGCGCTCAGTGTAAAGGTCAGTTAGACTGTATAACGGAACCTGAACTATATGCAGCCGAGGAAGGACTCTTATTAATATATGAATACTATAAACCCAGGCGTACCATACGATCTGCGTTGTGAATATATGGTTGATCCGTTAGGTATTGATGTTATCAATCCGCGGTTTAGCTGGCTGATAGATGATAACCGAAGGAATGCTGTGCAGAGCGCATTCCAGCTCGTGGCGCACGATGTGGACCAAAGCCGCGTGGTGTGGGATTCAGGATGTGTAGAGAGCGACCGCAACACCCAGATTGAGTGGCAAGGCGAACCGCTGAAGAGCCGCCAACGCATCAACTGGCAGGTTCGCACCGCCGATGGTGGTGGCAACTGGAGTGAGTGGAGCGATCCCGCACTGTTTGAGATGGGCCTCATTCAACCCTCCGATTGGCAGGCGAAATGGATTGGGGCACCTGCTCCTGAAGTGCCTGCCATGCAGCAAATGGGTAAATGGATTGGGCATCCGGTAGACCGCAAACCTGGCGCTCAGTATTGGTTGAAGAAGCAGTTTGAGCTGCCTAATAAGCAAGTAACCAGCGCTATGCTTCAAGCAGCGGCAGATATCACATTTGTCGCCACCATCAATGGCCATTATGCAACAAGCATCGACGGTATTGTGGTGATACCTGTTGATGTGACGGAACTTCTGGCTGCTGGCACAAACACGATTTTGGTGGAAAACCGAGGCCATCGCGAGTCTGGCGTTGCTTTTGCGGCTTCCTTAGCGGTTGGCTTTAGTGATGGCAGCTCCATGTCTGTATTAACAGATGATAGCTGGTTGGTGTGCAGTCACCGCGGCCCGTGGTCTCCACTTCCACCTTGCGAAGCCAACTGGTTAAATGCGGCGATCGTTGGCAACTGGGGCGACCCCACCTGGGGCGAGCCCGGTATTCGGCAGACGCCGCTAACTCCATTGCCTATGCTGCGAACCGAGATTAATGTCAAACAATCTGTCATACAAGCTCGTGCCTATGTGTGCGGTTTAGGGTATTACGAACTGAGCATCAACGGGCAGAAGGTTGATGATTATGTATTACACCCTGCCCAATCGGACTATGATAAGCAGGCCTACTACACCACACATAACATAGATGAATATGTGCTGCCTGGGGTTAATGCCATTGGAATCATCCTGGCTGATGGCTATTACAACCAACAGGCAATATGGGGATGCATGACTTATGGTCAGCCTGGAGTATTGGCTCAGATAGAAGTGACCTATATCGACGGCAGCGTTGATGTGTTCATGACAGATGAGAGCTGGGTCTATACGACCGATGGCCCAATACGTCACAGCCATGTTTACTATGGTGAGTATTACGATGCCAACAAGGAACTAGCAGGCTGGGATGAACCAGGATATGCCTCAGACAGCTGGCAGCCGGTTGTGCTGCGCGACCCGCTCACACCGATGCTTAAGGCACAGATGATCCCGCCTATGCGTAAAACCGAGGCGATTTCTGCGAAGGCAATGCAGCAAACATCGCCTGGTGTGTGGGTCATTGACATGGGGCAGAACTTCGCAGGATGGATTTCGCTGAACTTACGAGCTGCGAAGGGCACCAAAATCCAGATGCGGTTTGCGGAATGGCGCCATACTGACGGCAGCATTGACGTCATTAGCACAGGTGTGGAGCACACTCATGTCATTCAAACCGACACTTACATCTGCAAGGGTGATGGAGTTGAGGTCTGGGAACCCAAATTCTGTTACCATGGCTTTCAGTTCGTTGAGGTAACTGGTTTACCAGGAACACCAAGCCTTGATATGTTCCAAGGATGGACTGTGCATACCGACTGTGAGACTGTCGGGCAGTTCGCCTGTTCTGACGAGTTGATAAACCGCAGTCACACAGCCGCACTGTATACTCAGCGAGCGAACATGCCCAGCATCCCCACCGACTGCCCCGCCCGCGAACGCTGTGGATGGTTAGGCGATGCCCATGTGGCCGGTGAGATGGTGATTTACAACTGGAATGTGGCTAACTTCTACAGTAAATACCTTGCTGATATTCGCACTTCATTGCT